>DAOTWB010000292.1:0-15974 GCA_034436235.1 Anaerolineae bacterium | reverse complement strand
GCGCCGACGGCAGGCAAGGTCTTCTTTGAAGGCAAAGACGTGAGCCAATTGCGCGGCGAAGCCTTCAGAGCCTATCGGCGCGCTGTGCAGATCGTCCACCAAGACCCATACGCCTCGCTCAATCCGACTCAGACGCTTTACCGCATGTTGAGCTTTCCGCTCTTTCGGCATCGCATGGTGCGCAGCCCAGCTGAGGCGCGCTCGCGCGTGCTTGAGCTGCTTCAGTTGGTGGATTTGACGCCGCCTGAGGATTTCATTGATAAGTTTCCGCATCAGCTCAGCGGCGGACAGCGCCAGCGCGTCTCGATTGCGCGCGCCCTGACCGTCAATCCGCGCTTGATCGTAGCCGATGAGCCTGTCTCGATGGTGGATGTCTCGATCCGCATCAGCTTGCTCAACACGCTCTCAGACTTGCAACGTCGGCTGCGCCTGACCTTCGTCTTCATCACGCACGATCTGGCTGTAGCGCGCTACTTCGCTTGGGAAGGACGAATCGCCGTCATGTATCTCGGTCGCATTGTCGAGATCGGCAGCGCGCCCGATGTGACCGCTCAGCCGCAGCATCCTTACACACGCGCCCTGATCACCTCGCTGCCCGAGCCTGATCCTGAAGTGACGCGCCGCAAGCAGCGCATCAGCCTGCGCAGCGAAGATATTCCCAGCCTGTTGCGCATTCCGAGCGGCTGCGCTTTCCATCCGCGCTGCCCTTGGCACGTGCCAAATGTGTGCGACGTAGCGTTGCCTGAGCTTGCGCCGACCGAAGGACGCAGCCTTGCCGCCTGTCACGTCACAGCGCAGACTGCACATCACGCTCAGACGCAGAAAGCCTAGCCGCGCCAATTTTTTGAGCCACTGTCTCTGTGCCGTTTGTGCGTCACAGCGCGGCAACGCATCGTCGCGTCCGTAATTGAGTTGTGATCCGTCAGGCTGCATTTAATGGTACAATTTGCCTAGTCGCGTCTTCATTGTGTGTAGCAGGAAATTCCGCGAGATGTGATTTAGAAAGGAGCGGCGCACAAAGCAGCGCCTGAGGATTATGGCGAACGCAAGACGTCTTTTGCTTGTTGAAGACGATCCGACCATGCGCGCCATGCTACACGACATTCTAGAAGCGGAAGGATACAAGGTCACAGGCTTTGGCGATGCACCTGAAGCGCTCGATCACATGCGGCGGCACGGTCTGCCGCACCTGATCATCGTGGACTTAGGGCTGCCGAGCTACAACGGTTTTGAGCTGAGCCGTCGTATTAAACAAATGGGCGATGTGCCTATTGTGATTCTGACAGGCGATAGCTCCGCTGAGTCCAAAGTGGTCGGCATTGAGAAGTACGCTGAGGATTACATCGTCAAGCCGTTCAACTATCGCGAAGTGTTGGCGCGCGTGGCACGTGTTTTAAGCCGCTTTCCCGACCAATCCTACGCCCAGCAGCCGCTGATCACCATCGATCATCACCTGACCATTGACTTCGCCAATAGCGCGCTCTTGCGCGATAATCAGCGCGTCACGCTCACGCCAATTGAGGTCAATTTGCTGCGGCTATTGGTCGGCAATCGCGGCAAGGTCGTCAGCGCTGAGACACTGATGGCGCGTGCGTGGCGCAACGAGGAAGTTTTTGAAGAGACGCTGCGCGTGCATATGCATCGTTTGCGCCGCAAGCTGCAGCCTGACTCAAAAGGCTTCCAATACATCCGTAACGAGCGCGGCATTGGCTATCGCTTCATCACTGAAGAAGAAAACGCGCGCCAGCACTAGCTTGAGTGGACTTGAGCATGGATGACTACACGCTCTTCAACAACGCGCCGATTCCAATGCTCATCCTTGACCTTGAAGGCAACATCAGGCAGGCGAATGCAGCCGCGCAAGCATTTTACGGTCGCTCAGCGGAAGCGCTGCTGAGCGTGACTCTGACAGCGCTCGCCTATGGCGAAAATCAATATCTGCAAGAGCGCGCTTTCCGTCAGGTTTTGCGCGCGCAGCGCAGCTGGGAAGGCTTGATCGATCAGCTCGCAAGCAGCGGAATGCGCACAGTGCGCCTTTTGTTGACGCCTATGCGCGACGCTGACGGACAGATTTGCAATGTCCTCGCCTGCGCGCTCGATGTCCACAATCTGCTGAATGCACAGCGCACCTTGCAATACGAGCGCGACCGTCTTGAGGCGATCCTTGAGAGCGCTAATGACGCTGTGCTGATGATAGATGCTGACGGCACTGCCGTGACCGTGAATCTACAATTTGAGCGGCTGTTCAATTTGCCGCGCCATATCGTGCTAGAGCGCTCGCTCACTGACCTTGTCAGGCAGTTGCGCGCTCAGCCTGACCTGCCGCCTGACTTCATGAACGTATTACTCAACTTCAGCAGCGATTACACACAAAGCGCCAGCTATGAATTCGAGATCAGCGGCACAACGCGGCGCGTCGTCCGTTGGTATACCGAGCCAGTTCACACTTATAGCGGCGCGCTGCTCGGACGCCTGTTCGTCTTCCACGACGCGACGCACGAGCTGGCGCTTGACCGCACCAAGACTGAGTTCGTCTCGCTGGTCACGCATGAGCTTGGCACGCCGCTCGCCGCTATCAAAAACGCGGTCGAGATGCTTCAGGACGATCCGAGCAGCTTGTTGAGCGAAGACGGTCGCCAATATGTGCAGATCATCGCGCAGCGCATCGAGTTGCTGGAGACGCTCGTCAAGGATATCATTGCCCTGACGCGCATTGAAGCAGGTCGCATTGAGCTGCGCCGCGCCTATCATCCGCTGAGCGCCGCGCTCGATGAAGCGCTCAATAGCGTGCGCGGCATCATCCAAGCGCGCAAGCAGCAGCTCATCCTCGAAATTCCTGACGACCTGCCTGTGCTGTGGATCGATCGCAATCGGATTGCGCAGGTCTTCACCAACCTGCTGACGAATGCCAGCAAGTACACCCACGACGGCGGCACGCTCTTAGTGCGTGCGGCGCGCGTTGACCGCGCTTGGGACTTGCCTGAGAACAGCCCTGCGGATGTGCGCTTGCCTGCTGTGCTGGTCATGGTGCAAGATACAGGCATCGGCATTGCGCTTGAAGAGCAAGTGCGCATTTTTGAGCGTTTTTACCGCGCTGAGGACGCGCGCAAACGGCGTATTCAAGGCAGCGGTCTTGGTTTGACGATTGTGAAGTCGTTTGTGGCGCTGCACGGCGGCAAAGTGTGGTTGCGCTCTGCGCCGCTGCAAGGCAGTTCGTTCTTCTTCACTTTACCTATCGTGGAAGGGCAATGATCGGATGAGCTATATCTTGTTGGCTGAGGATGATCGCAGTCTGCAGTTTTTGGTGCAACGCAAGCTGGAGACAGAAGGCTATACCGTGCGCAGCACAACGGATGGCGCGGAAGCGCTCGCTTTGGCGCTGAGCGAGCGTCCTGCGCTGTTGCTGCTCGATATCGGCTTGCCGAGCGCCACAGGCTATGATGTCTGCCGCGCCGTGAAACAACACTACGGCGCTGAGTCGCCGCCAATCGTGATTATCTCGACCAACGGTCAGGATGCCGACGTTGAGGCAGCCGAAGATATTGGCGCGGATGATTATCTGATCAAGCCGTTCTCGCTGCGCGATCTGGCTGAGCGCGTCCGTGACTTTCTGGACGGCAACTAAGTGCGCCAATCGTATTCCATATAGGCGGCAGTTTGGCGCGCGGTCTCGATGCCGTGCAGACGCGCCACAACGTGCAGCGCCATGTCAATGCCTGCCGAAATGCCCGCCGAGACGATCACTGCGCCGTTATCCACAACGCGCTGATCGGGCAGGATGGTTGTGCTAGGCGCTACAGCGCGCAGCTCTTCAAGCGCGCTATGATGCGTGGTCGCCGCCAGACCGTCTAGCAAGCCTGCGCGCGCCAACATCAGCGCGCCTGTGCAAACCGAGAGCGTCAGCTGCGCGCGCTGAGCGCGCTCGCGAATCCACTCCAGCAGACGCGCGTTGTGCATAGCGTGGCGCGTGCCGCGTCCGCCTGGCACAACAATCAGGTCAGGCGCAGGGCAGCGCGCGTCGTCCAGAAGATAGGTCGGATTGACGCTGAGCGCGTTGCGCGCCAAGATCGGCGTCTTCTCGGCGACCGTGTAGACGTTGAACGGACGCACAGGATTGTAGGCGTCGGTCACTGAGAAAACTTCGAACGGACCGCAGAAATCCAAGACCTCGACATCATCGAAGAGCAAAATTGCCACATTGTGTGCAGTCATCAAGTGAGCCTTTCAATCAGCGCAGACGGCTATCGCTCTCGCGGTCGCCAGGCTGACCTGCCAGCAGCTCGTCGAGCGAGAGTCCGCTCTTTTGCGTCCCTTGATCTGCGATGGCACGCGCCAACCACGGATCGACCTCGCCATCTTCTGCCAACAGGTTGCGAACAGGCGTGGCAACTCGCGTGCGCACAGGGAATTCATGCTCGGCGAGGCGTTTATCGCCAATGCTCAAGCGCAGCGTCCACATGCCGCTGGTACGCTCGTCAGGCAAAGGCAAATATGTGCGCGGCGTGATGAAATTTGCGCCTTGCGTCAGCGAATACTGCTCGCGCGCGATGAAGCGGCGCGTGCCAAGCTCATCGAACAGCTCGAAGGTGATCGTGCCTCTGCCTTGCTTGTACGGAATATGGATCACAACAAAAGGACGCAAGTGAGTGGTATCGGCTGCCACAGGATTCAAGCGGACGACATCAGGTGTATCGTCGCCGTGATAGGCGAGCAAGCCGATATCTTCGAGTGAGAGCAGCCAATCGTTCGGTCGGTTGCCTGCGCGCCGCAGCGCGCGCTGCGCCACTTCCTTCGGCACAACGCGCGGACGCAAGTCGTCATCATCGTCCTGAGCAACAGGCTGTGGGCGCGGACGCGCAGGTTGTATCTGCGCGGCGCGTTGTGACTGTTGTGTCAGCGCGTTGGAAGCGCCAAACATGCTGCGCATCAGCAGCGTGCCGATGCCGAACAAGCCGCTCAAGATGGCGCCCACGAAAATCAGCCACAGCACAGCGTTGAAGTTGCCGCTAGAAAAAGCCGCGATCATCAAGAAGAAGAAAATCCAAGCTATCGGCGGCGTGCGATTGTTAGACATTGTTTATCGCCTCATCACAAGCGCCGTCTGAGCATGTCCGAGCGCGTGAGCATGAACACTGCCCAGATCAGCCATATGCCGATGAAGAAAAAAGCCTCAACTGTCAGCTCATTGCGCAGCAAAACGATCACCAGCAAGACGACAGTTCCGATGATGCCGCTGATCAGCAGCCAACGTCCGATCTGCTTCAGGCGATGCTCCAAACCTTTCTCTTGCGCCATGCGAGCCGCCTATCCGTCGCGACGGCGCGCTTGCTCGCGCAACAACTCTTCAAGGCTGACCGGCGGCGCGTCTTCGTATTCGCCTTCAGCAGTCTGCAGGCGTCTGGACGGCGCTGAGCGCGCCAAGCCGCCCGAAGATGCCATGCTGAAATCGTGCAAACCGATCAGGACGCCGTCCACTTTCACGCGCAAGTCCCATGTGCCTGCGCGCATTGGCTGCTCAGCGCCGCGCAACGCCAGTTGCCGCTCGCACAAGATCAAATTCTCGCCCGTGCGCAGATAATCTTCCATGCTGTGGCTGAATTGCAACCTGCCTGAGCGGTCGTAGAACTCAAAAGTGAGCGTGACATGGCGCTCGCCGCTGCCTGCTGGCGCGAAGAGCTTGACATAAGGCTGCAGAAACGCATCGTCAAGCGCGGCGGACTCCTGTGCAATGCGCCGATCCCAGCCGCCGTCAGGGCGCCGCTCGTTCACCAACATGCCGATGTCCAGCAGCGTCAGCTCTGAGTCCAAGCCTGCCTCAGGATGCGCCTTGGCGCGCGCGGCAGCACGGCGCGCTGCGCCGCTCATGCGCGCGGCAGCGGTCAAGGTCGCCTGTTTGCGCTGGACGATTCCTGCCAGAGCGCCTAAGTCAGCGCGCCTGTAGAGCAGGAATGCCAGCATCAAGTAAGCGGCAACCATGCCGAAGCCGACGACTGGACTCATCGCCGCGCTGGAGACGCTGGCGAAAGCGATCAACATCACAAGCACGCCCAGCAACAGAAGACCGATGTTCGTCACGCGCCGACTGGTTGAATTCATGCGTCTCTGCTCCTTCGTTCAGGTGCGCTCAACCATACGACAACTCACATACACATTATATCACCTTGCGCAGGTCTTTGCGCTTCACCTCAGAATCGATCTGACGCAAAACCTACGCTCTGCCAACTTTTAGACGTTCCTTAAAGCAAAATTTACAAGATATCAGATACAATGTAGATCGGTTAGCGAGCTATGGTCTCTATCGGCAATGCATTGTTCACGCACAGCGTTCTCCATGTTTAGGTAGAGATCTCCACACTGGAGGTTTTTCGGAATGAAGCGTTTTTTCATTTTCGCAGTCGCCTTTGCGCTTTTGATCGCGCTTGCGCCACATGTGCCAACGTTGGCTCAGGATAGCATTAGCTATGGCGATACCGTCAAGGGCAGCTTGACCAGCTCCGTGACAACTGTGTCGTACACATTCGAGGCGAAGCGCGGCGACATCGCAGTGGTTCAGCTGATTGCTGCGGCGGCTAACGGTGCCATTGGCGCGACGCTCAAAGTGTCGGATGACAACGGCGCTGTGCTTGCCGACTCATCAGCGCTGCTCGTCTTCGGACGACTGGGCGAGATCGTGGTCGTCGAAGCGCGGAACGACGGTCAGTACACGATCAGCGTGGATAGCGGTCGCGGCGGCGCAACGGGCGACTTTGATGTGGTGCTGTTGAAGGCAGAGTTCCTAGAGCCGAATAAGCCTGTGGAAGGCACTGCCAGCAGCACGCCTGACGGTCAGCGCGGACGTTACACCAACTTCTACGTCGTCGAGAGCCGCAACGAAACGCAGCTGCTCTACGAGCGGCTGAGCGGCAACTACGCGCCTGCCGTGATCGTCTTGGGCGTGGAAGCGGGCAACAATCTGTTCGAGCGCATTTTTATGGGCGGCTCGTTGCTGACTAAGGGCAGCATCACGCTTGAAGGCAGCCGCGACTTCCGCCTTGTGACGGTCGGCACGCTTGGCTTCGGCAGCAGCGGACGCGGCACAGCGCAAACGGCGAATTTCCGTCTCATACTGGGTAGCATGAACTAACTTCCTCGCGCTCCGTCTTCACAGGCGGAGCGCTCGCCTAGCCAACGGGCTAGGCTCATCACTCTCTCATCAGCTCTGGGACATTTGTGTGATACGCGGCGCGAGCAGAATGGTTGTATGCTGTGTTCAGCGTTTGTGCCAAGTTGTTGCCAAGCTGAGAGCTATGAACAAGACTATCGAACTCATCCCATATCGCGCCGACTACCTCGCTTACGTCGCACAAGCTGTTCGTGAAATGTTGACCACGCCGCCGCTGCACGAGACTGTCTCGCTCAACGACATCATCTCACAATTGGATGCCGATCAAGGTCGCGAAGGCTTTGGCGGCTTGCTCGCCCTTGACGAGCGTGAGCAGGTCATCGGCGGCATGTGGTGGTTCAGCCTAGATGGACAGGCGCTCTACGAGCGCTGGAAGCCGCGCTTCACGCCGCGTGAAGCGATTCCTGTGCCAGCAGGACGCGGCGTCTACATCGCCAACATGGGCATGATTCCGAGCGCGCGCAATCGCGGTCTGGGCAAATACATGCTCAGCGCTGCGCTGGGCGCGCTTGAACGGGACTGCGCTTGGCTTGGCACTGTCGCCTATCAGGCGTTCTCAGCAGGCATAGCCGTGTTGAAGAGCCAAGGCTTTGTGCAGCTGCCGCTGCAAAGCGCGCAAGGACAAGGCAGGGTCGCGCTGCTCAAGCAGATCGCCTAAGGCGCCCTCGGCGTGCCGAAGGTCGTCAGGTCGGCAGGCTCGAAGTTGGTGATGATCGAGACGATCTCAAGGCGATTGAAGTCAATCAGGCTGCGCACTTGCGCCTCTTTGAACAATTTAGACTCATCGAGGCGCGAGCTGGTCACCTGACCGATGGTGATGCCGCGCGGAAACTTGCCGCCAATGCCCGATGTGACGACTGAGTCGCCGTCGCGCACGTCATCGCCAAGCGGAATGTAGAGCATTCGCAAGCCGCCGGCGGCAGTGCCTTGCACAGCGCCTTCGGCGCGCGTCAGTTGCAGCCGTGCGTTCACAAAACTGTTGGTATCCGTGATCAGCTGCACTTGCGCGCTAGTGGCGCCGACGCGATAGATGCGTCCGACTAAGCCAAGCTCAGTGACCACAGGCATACCGACGCGCACGCCGTCGCGCGTGCCGCGATCCACGATGATGCTGCGCAGCAAGCCTGTCGTATCGCGTCCGATCACAGTCGCTGCCAAAAATTGCTTGTCAGGATTCGCGCCGCGATAGTTCTGCAGCGCCGCTAAGCGCTGATAATCGGCGCGCAGCTCGCGCAGCTCGACTAGCTCAGCTTGAAAGTTGATCAAGGCGCGCTCCAGCTCTGTGTTGCGGCGTCGCAGGTCTTGCAAATCCGCCAGCGTGCTGAGCGTCTCTGAGATTTGGCGCGTGATGCCGTTCACCGCTTGCTGCAATAGACTGAGCGGCACACTCGCCAGCGACTCGATAGGACTCAGCAGACCAATCAAGCTGGCGAAAAAGATGCCGAGCATGATGAAACTGACCACGCCGAACAAAATCAGACGATTTGGCGCACTGCGTAACATGCAACCGACCTCTCAGGCTCAGTGTTGTGTGCTGCCGCGCTCCAAGCCGACCAGCAAATTGCGCAGGTTGTCATAGTCTTCCAAGATTCTGCCCGCGCCGCGCGCTACGCACGTCATAGCGTCCTCAGCGACCCAGACGCGCACTTTGACTTCATCTGCCACGCGCTCTGCCAAGCCGCGCACCAAACTGCCGCCGCCTGCCAAGCAAATGCCGCTCTCCATCAGGTCGGCGATCAGCTCAGGCGGCGTTTCATCGAGCGCGTCGCGGATAGTATCCACGATGATGTCCACTGAGCCTGCCAGCGCTTCGCGCAGCTCAACTGTGCTGACTTCCACAGCGCGCGGCAAGCCGCTCATCAGGTCGCGTCCGCGCAACACCATCGTCTGCTCTTCAGGCAAGGCGTAGGCAGAGCCTGCCATGATCTTCGCTTTCTCAGCAGTCCGCTCGCCGATCAGCAAGTTATGCTTGGTACGCATGTATTGGATGATATCTTCGTCCATCTCGTCGCCTGCCACGCGGATCGAGCGGCTGATCACAATGCCGCCGAGCGAGAAGACGGCGACTTCCGTCGTGCCGCCGCCGATGTCCACGATCATGCTGCCGCGCGTCTCTTGGATCGGCAAGCCTGCGCCGATGGCAGCCGCGACCGGCTCTTCGATCAAGAACGCCTCGCGCGCGCCTGCGCTGATGGTCGCATCGTAGACCGCGCGCTTTTCTACTTCGGTCACGCCGCTTGGAATGCCAACTACTACGCGCGGTCGCGGAATGGGCACCCAGCTCTGCTCGTGCGCCTTGCCGATGAAGTAATGCAACATGCCTTCTGTGATCTCAAACTCTGAGATCACGCCGTCGCGCAGCGGACGCACCACAAGGATGTGCGAAGGCGCTTTGCCGCCCATCTCCTTCGCCTCTTGTCCGTACGTGATCGGACGGCGCGTCTTTTTCTCAATCGCGGCATAAGATGGCTCGTTGATCACGATGCCCTTGCCGCGCACATAGACGAGCGTGTTGGCTGTGCCAAGATCAATGCCAATGTCCAATGAGAATAGACCAAGTAACCAATCAAGTGGGCTAAGACCCAAAGCAGGCACTCCTGAGCTTACGTTGCAGAATGCGTCGCCGGAGAGCGATTATAGCCGTCTAATACCTACATTGCCATGAGACGTTCCTCAGAGATAGCGCCGCCTTTTCAAACGAAAAAGCAACGTTCAGCTGACCTGATCGGACAATCGGCTCAGGTTTGCGCGCCTATGCTGCACTTGCCGCTGATAGGACTCTAGGCTACAATTGACGCGCTAAAATGCCTTGAGCTATCGAGCGATATCGGCGCTCAGTGCGCAGCTTGAGTGTGCTGCATAAATGCGCAAACTATTTGTCGTTCTGGCGGCTGCAATTGTCTTCACACCGCGTCTCGCTCTGACTGACGGTCAAGCGCAGGTGTCGCTGCCCGACTCGTCGCCGCAGACGGACTTCCTGCCCGTGCCTTCAGGCGCGCCTGCAGCTAGTTTTGCGCCTGCACCCAAGCCGCTCTTGGTGCTAGGTTTATTGGCAGCGCTCTCGCAGTGGCGGCTCGCCACGAGCAGCGCGCAGACGCTGACTGTGAGCAGCACGCCGCTCCACAACGCCAAGCATAGCCTGTTGCCTGCACTGCACGGCGCGCCAACAATTGTGCCTCGCGCGCCGCGCTTCAACGGCTACAACGCCTGTGTCAGGCAGCCGCATCGCCGTGCGCCACCTCGCCACACCTAAGTTACCTTTTGCCGTCTGAGCGAGCGCGCTGAGCGCTCTGCACTGCTTTCACTTACGCTCATCTCAATCAAATCGAAGGGAATTCTGACGCTTATGTCGAGAGAAACGGCTGTGTGGCTGGCGATTGTGATCGCCATCGCCGCACTTTGCACTTACATGATCCTGCCCAATGCAGGCTTGTTCGGTCGCCCAATTGAAGTGCGTCCTGGCTTGGATATTCAAGGCGGCGTGCGCGTGCTGATGCGCGCCGATCAGCCTGATGTCACGCCTGAGCAGATGGACGAGGTGCGCCGCGTCATCGATCGGCGCGTGAACGCCATCGGCGTGGCTGAGCCAATTGTGCAGACCGCTGGCAGCAATCGCATCATCGTCGAGCTGCCCGGCATCCAGAATCCTGACGCCGCCATTGACTTGATCCGCCAGACCGCATTGCTAGAGTTTGTAGATTTCAGCGCAGTTGGCGGCTGCACTGCGCCAATGCCCGCGCCCGGCTCATACATCCTGACCAACCGCCAATTGGCGCTGCGCGAGCAAGCGCCTCAGGTGACGCCGACGCCTGAAACTGCCGCCACTGCCGAGCCGACTGCCGAAGTCACGCCGACCGCTGAGGCAACTGCTCAAGCGGCGCCAACTGCCGAAGCGACCGCTGAAAGCGCAGCCACTGCCTCACCAACTGCTGAGGCAACTGCTGAAATCGTAGCTACCGTCGAGGCGACGGCTGAGGCGACACCAGCCGCTGAGGCAACTGCTGAAGCAATCGCTGAGACGCCGCCAGCTGAGCCTACACCTGAAGTGAATCCGCCCGGCAGCAAGGCGAATCCGTTGCTGAATCCATGCACAAACTTGCCTTTCAACACGGTCATGACAGGCGCGGGCTTGCGCGACGCACAAGCGCGGCTGGGCGGACAAGGCGGCACGCAATACGTGGTCGGCTTTGAGCTGAACACAGGCAGCCCTGAAGCACAAGCCTTCGCCGCGCACACAGGCGCGAACATCGGGCAGCCGCTGGCGATTGTGCTGGACGGCGAAGTGCTGAGCGCGCCGATCATCCAAGCGCGCCTTGACGACGGCGGCGAGATCACGGGCAACTTCACGCGCGAAGAAGCGGTCACACTGGCAGTGCAACTGCGCTCAGGCGCGTTGCCCGTCTCGTTGAGCATCGAATCGCGCGAGCAAGTCGGCGCGACGCTTGGCGCAGAGTCGGTCGCGCAGGCTGTGCGCGCAGGCGTGCTAGGCATCCTGACCATTTTCATCTTCCTGATCGTGTACTATCGCGTTGGCGGCGTAGCGGCGGCGCTCGCCTTGATCCTGTTCGGGATGATCAACTTCGCGCTCTATAAGTACATTCCTGTCACGCTGACGCTCTCGGCGATCACAGGCTTTCTGATCTCGATTGGCTCAGCCATTGACGGCAACATCCTGATCTTCGAGCGCGTGAAGGAAGAGCTGCGCAACGGACGCAAGCTGAGCAAAGCTGTGGAGCTCGGTTTCTCGCGCGCATGGGCGACCATTCGCGATTCGAACATCTCCACAATCCTGATCGCGCTCATCCTGTACTTTTTCGGCGGTCAGTTCGGCGCGAGCGCTGTGCGCGGCTTCGCCATCACGCTGATCATCGGCTTGATCATCAACCTGTTCACGGCAGTAGTCGTGACTCGCGTCTTCCTGAACGTCATCCTCGCCATCGGCGGCGAGCGCTTGGCGCGCACCAAACTATTCGGACAATGAGTTCGGAAAGCGATGGACAATTATGGTTAACTTTGTGAAATATCGCCGCTTCTACTATCTGTTCTCAACGCTGGTCATCCTAGGCGGCATCGTGGCGATGATCATCTCCACGCAAACCTACCGCGAGCGCTCGATCGTGCGCCTGAGCATTGACTTCATCGGCGGCGCGCTCTTCCAACTGGAATTCGAGCCTGTGCAAGGTCAGACGCCCGGCACATTGACAGGCACAGCGATCCAACAAGCATTCACGGCAGCAGGTCTGACCGATGTGACGGCGCAGCGCATCGGCATCGGCGAGACGTACCGCTGGCAAGTGCGCGCTAACTTCGGCGATGATAGCGCAGAGCAGATCGAGGCGATCGCCAAAAATCTGACCGAGTTGGGCAATCAGCTCAACCTGACCTTCGATGCGCAGCGCTTCCGCGAGAACTTCAGCGAAGTCTCGCCTGTGGTAGGCAGCGAAGTGACGAACGCGGCGCTCGTCGCCACATTGGTCGCGAGCGCGCTTGTGCTGTTCTGGATCGCGCTCGCCTTCCGCAAGCTGAAACATTCTTTCCGCTATGGCGTGACGGCGCTTGTGGCAATGGTGCATGACGTGCTGGTAATGCTCGGCGCGATGTCCATCATGGGCTTGATCGCCGGCTGGGAAGCGGACGCGCTGTTCTTGACGGCAGTGCTGACAGTGGTCGGCTACTCTGTGCAAGATACCATCGTGGTCTTCGACCGCATTCGCGAGAACGACGTGCGCCATCGCGGCGAGCCGTATGAGCTGATCGTCAACCGCAGCCTGCTGGAGACGATTCAAAGGTCGCTGATGACGCAGATCGCGGTCGGCTTTGTCTTGGTGGCGCTGTTGCTGCTGACGAGCGGCTCGATTCAGCAATTCGTAGGCATTTTGCTGGTCGGTTTGCTCAGCGGCTCGTACAGCTCGATCTTCATCGCCGTGCCGTTGTTGGTCTCTTGGGAAAATGGCGAGATTCCGTTAGTGAATCGCGCCGCCAAACAGCGCGCTGCCACAGCCTGACCGCAGCGCAAGATGGACGCAAAAGCGCGGCTGATCACCGCGCTTTTTGCGTTTAGACTGGTTTTTGCGGCTGGTCTTTCAAGCGCGAGAGCATTCCGCTCAGTTTGCGCGGCTGCGTAGGCGGATCGGCGAGACCGTAAGCAGCGAGCAGCTCGTGTTCAGTGTGTGCCACTTTCACGCGCCGCACTGTAGCGAGCGCAGTCGCCATGCTGCGAACGTCAGGCGTCAAGTCTTGGTCGCTGAAGCAGATGCCGATGTTCTCGACGGCACGATGCTGCAAAACGCGATAGAGCATCGCTTGGATCGTCCGTCCGAAGCTGCTCGCCATCGTCAAGTCGAGGATGACGGTGACAGGCTCGGATAGGCTGTCCAGAAAGTTTTGCAGATCGTGATAGAGCGGCTGCGCTTCTCCCACACCACTGATGCGAACTCTTAGTGCGCCTTCATAAAGGCTGAGCTGATGAGCCATGCTGTTTCTCCACTCCACTTTGTCCAGAGATTTAGATGAGGACTAGCGGATAGAAAACGATCCGTGTGGTGAAGAAACGTTACAATGAATATAACGGCAATAGCATGCCTTCGGTATAGTACAAAGGTCATGTTGCATGCGCTTGTGATGAACTTGTTATAGATTGTTGCGATGTGTGATGAAATTGTTAGATGATGTGAGCTGATGAGCATTGATCGGGTGAACATTCTAGGCGTAGGCGTGAGCGCTGTGAACATGGCGCTTGCGCTAGAGATCATCGCGAGCTGGATCGCGGCGCAGACGGCGCGTTACGTCTGCGTCTCGAACGTGCATAGCATCATGAGCTGCCATGATGACCCTGAGCTGCGCGCGATCCACAATCGCGCAGGCATGGTCACGCCTGATGGCATGCCGCTCGTCTGGCTGAGCAGGCGCGCAGGCTATCGGCATGTCGAGCGCGTCTACGGACCTGACCTGCTATTGGCGCTATGTGAGTACGGCCTATCGCGCGGTTATCGGCACTTTTTTTACGGCGGCGGCGATGGTGTGGCACAGCGCTTGGCAGTGCGTCTGCAGGCGCGCTTTCCGACGCTGCAAGTGGCAGGCGTGCACACGCCGCCTTTCCGTCCGCTCAGCGCTGCTGAGGATGACGCGATAACGCGCCAGCTTGCGCAGAGCGGCGCGCACATCATCTGGGTAGGCTTGGGAATGCCAAAGCAAGAGCGCTGGATGGCGGCGCACACAGCGCGCTTGCCACAAGTCCTGATCGGCGTCGGCGCGGCGTTCGATTTTCACAGCGGCGCGAAAAGACAAGCGCCGCTCTGGATGCAGCGGCGCGGCTTGGAATGGCTCTTCAGGCTGATCTGCGAGCCAAAACGCTTAGGACGGCGCTACCTGACCACCATTCCGCCGTTCATCGTCTTAGCGGCGGCGCAGCAGCTCGGCTTGCGCCGCTACACGCTGCCTACTGAAGATCAGGCGTAGCGGCGGCAGTCGGTTCTGCGGTCGCCTCAGCGGTCGGCTGTGGCGTGGCGGCGGCGCGCTCGATTGCCTCGATGCGCTCCAGCAGCACCTCGCGCAGCGCGACGAACGTATTCGCCTCAGCGCCGATCACGCCTTGCTGATTCAAGATCGTCAGCGCGTCATCGCCCAGCAGATACCAAGCGTAGGCGCGCACTTCAGGACGGCTCAAGCTATTCAGATTCAGCGCTGCGAAGAGCGGACGCGCCAGTGGATAGCTGCCATTCTGAATGTTGGCGAGCGTCGGCGACACACAGCCGTTGCCTGCATCAATTTGCACGGCTTGCACGCGCGCGCCGCTGCGCATGAAATCGCTATAGCGCATGAAAGTGACGCTGCCGAGCGCGTTCTGAACAGCTGTGGCGCGGAAGAGCGGATCGTTGTTCTGCGCGTTCTCAGCGATGTCCGTGCGGAATTGCGGCGCGATTTGATCGCGCGCCACGCGCGTGAGCAGCGCGTCAGCTTGCACGTTGCCGCTGCGCGGCGCGATCACGATCAGCTCCTGCTCAGGGAAGCCTTGCGCGACCTCTGCCCAAGTCTTGGCGTTGTAGCGCGCGCTGAACAGCCGCTCAACATTCGCTAACGAGAGACAGCGCGCAAAAGTGTTCTCCAGATTGACCACGATCAGCTCAGCATCGTAGCCGAGCGGCATCTGCAAGGTCTGAATGTTGTTGCGCTGGCAGATATCGGCTTCGCTCTCGTTCAGCGATCGCGAGGTGAAGACCAAGTCAGCGCGATTCTCGCAGAGTTTGCGGTAAGCAGACGCATTGCCGAACGGCTGATTCAAGAGCGTGATGCTGACAAAACGCGGCGAGAACGGCGCGTTCAGCTCTTTCACCAACGTGTTCAGCAATGGCGAGCCGTCTATCGAGACGACGCCAGCCGTGTTGGCAGGCACATTCACAGCCTGCGCACGGCTGTAAGTGCGTCCTGTGCGGCGCGTCTCGATGTAACTGATGCCGCGCGAATACAGCACTTCGCTCGGCGGCACATACTTGAGCGCGATCAGCGCACGTCGTCCGTCGCTGCTGAGCAGATAGCGCAGGAAATCCGCCAAAGGCTGCTTGTCCAAGCGCGCTGCGTTCACATACAGCAAAAGCGACTCGGACAGCGGATAGCGACCTTCGTCCAAATTGACGGCGTTCGGCTCAATGCAAGCTGTGCCTGTGCGAATCTGCAAGGGACGGATCGCTTTGGCAGGCGTGCGCTCTACGATCAAGTCTTGCAGCGGCATGATGCCAATCGCATTGCGCTCCACGTTGATCTTATCGCTCATCGCAGCAGCCGTCTCGACCGCTTGCAGATCGGCGCGCAAGCC
>DAOTWB010000291.1:0-26730 GCA_034436235.1 Anaerolineae bacterium | reverse complement strand
TTCTGCTGCAGACGCTCGCCGAAGCCTCAATCGCCTTGACCAGCTCGCTCGATAGACAACACATGTTGGAGACGATCCTCTACTATGCAGAGCGCCTTGTGCCGTGCGACGGCAGCACTGTGGTTTTGTTTGATTCGGATAAAGGCTGTGTCACTGCTGCGCGCGGACGCTCTAGCCACATGACGCGCGAGCGCTGGGAAGCTGTCTTCGCGCGCATGGATGTGCGCGCCAAGATCGAGCGCTTGCGGCAAGCAGGCGCTGTCGAGCTGATTCCGAACACGGATGAAGCGCCGAACTGGCTGTACATCGAAGGCACTGAATGGATTAAGTCTTACCTCGGCTTGCCGATTGAAATTGAAGGGCGCGTGATCGGCATTTTGAACTTCGATAGCGCCACGCCGAACTTCTTCACGCTTGAGCATGTCGAGCGCCTGAAGACGCTTGTAGGCTACGCGGCGATCGCCATTCAAAACGCCAATCTGTACGCGACCATTCAGCGCAACGCCAAAGATTTAGAGCGCCATGTGCGCCAGCGCACGCATGAGCTGGAAATCGAGCGCGCGCGCCTGAACGCCATTCTCTCCTCGATTGAGGAAAGCGTGGTCTTCTTCGAATTGCAGGATACTTGGCGCGCCACGTATACCAATCCGGCGTTTCATCGCTTATACGGCTACCATGAGTCGGAGATCGTCGGAAAGTCAGTGTTGGAAATTGCGTCAAAAGTTCCTGCACCTGATAATGCGCCATCGCTTGAAGCGATCGGGCAAGCGCTTGAGCGCCATGGCTATTGGCAGAGCCAACTGCTTGCGCGCCGCAAAGATGGCAGCACTTTCGATGCGCAGGTGGCAGCCAGCAAGGTCACCGATTTGCGCGGCAGGTTCGTCGGCACGGTCATCTTGGTGCGCGATATCAGCGCTGAGAAAAGCCTGCAGGCGCAGAAGGATCGTTTCATCGCCAACGCCGCGCACGAGCTGCGCACGCCGCTCACCAATCTCAAAATGCGGCTGTACTTGCTGCGCCGTCAGCCTGCTGCCGCCGATGAACACTTGCGCGTGATCGAGCAGGTGACGCAGCGCATCCAAGCGCTTGTGGAAGACCTGCTGGACGTGACGCGCTTTGAGCGCGGCATGATCGCGCTCAACCGACAGCTGTGCCGTCTGCAAGACGTGCTGCAAGACGTGCTAGACGTGCAGCGTCCGCACTTTGACGCCAAAGGCGTGCAGCTGCAAGGGCAACTGCCCGAGCCTACCATCTTTGTCTTAGCGGATGCTGAGCGCTTGGTGCAAGTTTTCACCAATTTGCTGGTGAATGCGCTAAACTATACGCAGGCACAAGGGCAAGTGTGCGTCCGCCTGAGCCGAGATGAGTCCAGCGCGCTTGTGGAAGTCGAAGATAGCGGCATCGGCATAGATTCTGAGTCGATCAAGCATATCTTCGAGCCGTTCTTCCGCGCCAATCTCGGCACGCAGCGCGGCACAGGGCTAGGGCTGACCATCGCGCTGGAAATCGTACAGGCGCACGGCGGCAGCATCGAAGCGCGCAGCGAAGTTGGCGTTGGCACGACGATGAGCGTGCGCTTGCCGCTTGCTCAAGCCTGACGCTGATGAACGACAGGAGAGAGTGTGAGCATGTCCGCAGCGCCGCGCGCTTTTGAGATCAGCACGCCGATCGCCATTCGCACCTACGATATTGACTTCGCAGGCATCGTCAGCAACATCGTCTATCTGCGCTGGCTGGAAGATATGCGCCTGCTGTGGCTAGAGAAGTTCATGCCGCTGCAGCCGATGGTCGAGCGCAAACACGGACCGGTCTTGATCGCCACGCATATCGAGTACAAGCGTCCGCTGCGCATGTTCGATCCTGTCATCGGACATATGTGGCTCTCTGAGCTAGGACGCACGCGCTACACGGTCAGCGCTGAGTTCACCTTGCACGGCGAAGTGACCACAACTGCCACGCAGCACGGCGTCTTCGTAGACTTCACGACCATGCGTCCGCTGCCCATTCCGCCTGAGATGCGACAGCAATTCGAGGCGCTGCACAAGCAAGCCGATGCACAATGACGGTTTGGCGCTTGGCACAAGGCGTGTTACAACCATCTTACGTCCTCGCGCCGCTTCAGCTTGAGCGGCAGTGTTAGTTGCAATGGTGTGAGCGATATGGCGTTACCTGAACTGATGGGCGAGTCGGAATTCTTCTCAGCGCGCCCGACCGTCTCGGCTGTGCAGTCGGCTGAGGATACCTTACAGCGTCTGGCTGCCGCGCTTGAAGATGTCTTCCTGATCTACAATGTGGATTACCAAGAGCATTCAGTGCGCAACGGCAGCACTGCGCACGCGATTGTCTTTCAGGGCAAGCTGCTCGCCGATTCCGAGCCGACCTATCCGATCTTATTGAAGCGTTACAACGCGCTTGGCTACACGCCGCTGCTGCGCCGCAAAGGCAACGTGGATATGGTCGTCTTGATCGAAGGCATTGTGCAGACGCGCCGTATCAACTCGCCGCGTTGGCTGCACTTGGCGCTATTGCTGCTCACCATCATCACTGCCACGCTCAGCGGCGCGCAATTTCAAGGCGCTGCGCTGAATGTGCGCGCCTTGCAACGCGGCAACCTCGAGAGCCTTGCCAACGTGATCCAAGCAGGCGCGCCGTTCGCGCTCACGCTCTTGCTGATCCTCGGCGTGCATGAGATGGGACACTACTTCGCGGCGCGCCGTCACAAAGTGGAAGTGACGCTGCCGTATTTCATCCCGTTTCCATTTTTCTTGCTCGGCACGCTTGGCGCCGTGATCTTCATCAAGAGTCCGCTCAACAATCGCAAGGCGCTCTTCGACGTTGGCATCAGCGGACCGTTAGCAGGCTTTGTGGTAGCGCTGATCGCCTACATCATCGGCTTGTTCCTGCCGCCAAGCGGCGTGAACAGCTTGCTCTTGCAAGGCATCGGCAACGAGCGCATCGGAATGCCGATCTTGCTGCAAGGGCTAGGCGATGTACTGCGTCCTGACCTGCTGCAGACCTACAGCGGACGCAATATCTCATCGCTTGCCGTCTTCGTGGCGCGCCAACCGATCGCCTTCGCGGCGTGGTTCGGCATGTTGCTGACCGTCTTGAATTTATTGCCGATCGGTCAGCTGGACGGCGGTCACGTCATGTATACGTTGTTCGGCGAAGCGGCTTGGACAATCGCGTTGATCACGTTTGTCGGCATGATCTTTCTAGGCTTGACGATCTTTCCGAGCCTGCTGTTCTTCGCTTTGCTCGCCTTCCTGACAGGTCTGCGGCATCCGCCGCCAGGCGATGACATCACGCCGCTGGATAACGGACGCAAGCTGCTCGGCTACGCCACAATCGTGCTGTTTTTCCTGATCGGCACAGTGACGCCGTTCACTTTCGGTCGCTGAGGATGAAAAATCGCCTAGCGCGGCGCTAGGCGATTTTGACTCGGCACAGCTCAGCTTTGCGTTTGCTTATCCGCGTTGATCAGCCATTCCATCGCCACGTCAGGGTCGGTGAAGACGCGCACCATCACGCCGCGACTGGCAAACGACTCGACGAATTGGAACATGTTCATGCGTCCCATGACCGATTCTGGCACGACGAGCGCCCAGTACTTCCAGACGGCAGCCATAGTGCGCGGCAGCCATTCAGTGTCAATCCAGCGCGCTTCTTCATCGGTCACGCCTTCGATAGCGCGGTTATCGGAGAGCCACTTGAAGGCTTTGCGCTCGATCAAGTAGTCCGTGCCGCGCGTGAGCGCTTCCTTCAGATAGTCGCCGCCGATGCCGAGCCGATAGACGTGATGCACGATGCCTGTGTCTTCGTGAAACCAGAGCGTGACATATTGATTGTCAATCAAGGTGATGGTGGACATAGCGCGTTATCCTTTGTGCAAATTATACTGCTGACTCAACATGAGTCTCGTCAGGTCGGCGTCGTGCCGCAATCGCCGCGTATAACGAAAAGCTATCAATTTTTGCCGCCGCGTATTGTAAGCGCGCGATGCTTCACGCTTGCCTTATCGCGCGCGCTGCGCCAAAACTAGCGCGGCAAACAGGAGGTAGATCGCGTGCGTTCGCCTGTCTATCCTGACGTTGAGATGGTCGGCATGATGATCGAAGGCGTGCCTATTGACCACTGTCCGCGCAGCGGCGGTCACTGGCTAGATGGCGGCGAGCTGGCGTTGCTCGCCAAGCGCCCTGCCGAAGAAGTGGACGCGATTCTGCGCGCAGGCACGCCTGTCGAGCGGCTCGTACACGAGAGCAGCCGCTTATGTCCACGCGATCACACGCCGCTTCAGCAGATCGAATTTCCTGACTACGCACACCTCAAACTCGATTACTGTCCAACGTGCGGCGGCGTCTGGCTGGACGCGCACGAGCTGAGCCAAGCGCTCACGCTGCTGGGCAGACCTGCCAGCAGCGCTGAGCGACCGTCGCCAACAGGCGGCGTCTTGCGCTTGATTCAACGTCTGCTCGGACTGGGCTGACTGCGAAGGAGCGCTCATGCAACTGAATAGCCTCACAGTGGCGGATTGGCAGGTGCGCCGCTTGCCGACGCCTGTACTGATCGAGCCGTGACTTCACGGACGCGGCGCGTCAATCTGATCGCCTGTTCCGCCGTAGATCAGGCGCTGCACTTCGCCGCCGCTCAGAAAATCGTGCGGAAAGCCGAGTTCAATGCGGCTGACCGCTTCAAGGCGCGCCATGTGATCCGCTTCAAGCGTCACGTTCAGCGCGCCGAGATTATCCTTGAGCTGCTCGACGTTGCGTGCGCCTAGCAATGGAACGATCACGCCGCGTTGTTGGCGCAGCCAAGCGATTGCCACTTGTGAAGCGCTCGCGCCGATCTCCTGCGCGATCGCGCTCACTTCGCGCGCGATGTTCAGCGCCTGCTCACCGATCGTCCAATTGGCGGCGCGTCCTTGCACGCCTTCGCGCTGCGCGTTGTACTTGCCTGTCAGCACGCCTGCGCCAAGGATGCTCCACGGCGTGACGGCGAGACCGAGCGCGCGCGCCATCGGCAGCAGGTCGCGCTCAGCGGCGCGATCGGCGAGGCTGTAGCGAATTTGCAGGCCTGTGAAGCGCGTCCAGCCGCGCAATTCGGCGATCGTGTTCGCCATTGAGACGATCCAAGCAGGCGTGTCCGAGATGCCGCTGTAAAGCACTTTGCCTTGCCGCACCAGATCGTCAAAAGCGCGCATGATCTCTTCCAAAGGCGTCAGAAAGTCCCAAGCGTGCAGCCAATAGATATCCACATAATCCGTGTTCAGATGGCGCAGGCTCGCTTCCAGCGCTTGCTGCATGTTTTTGCGATGATTGCCGCTGAAGTTCGGATCGCCGTTGCGCGTGCTGAGCGTGTACTTGGTCGCCACCACAAAGTGCTGCCGATCCGAGGCGATGAACTCGCCTACGAAGCGCTCGCTTGTGCCGCCTGTGTAGTTGTTAGCAGTGTCAATGAAATTGCCGCCTGCCTCAGCGTACGCCTCGAAGATTCGGCGCGCCTCATCCTTCGAAGCGCCCCAGCCCCAGTCTTCGCCGAAGGTCATTGTGCCTAGCGCCATCTCAGAGACGCGCAAGCCGCTCTTGCCAAATAACTTGTAACGCATTCGCTGAGCCTTTCTGAACACGCCGAATGCTGTGCAGAGCGCGCGGACGTAGCGAATCTTACCGCTTGCCCGTGAAGCGCTCTAAAACTTGCACAGCAGGCTTCGGCGCGTAGTCCGTCGTCCACAAGCCGAAGTGATGCTCAGCGTTATCGGCGCTTGGGCAGGCAGGCGGAATGCATGTGACATCTGTGGGAAAATCGAACGCCGTCCACAGCAGCCAACCGAGCAATTCGGCGTCTTCAGCCGTGCGCAGCGCTGCTTCCAGCTTGCGCGCCTGCTCCGCCAGCGCCGCACGATTGCCCGCGCGCGCGGGATAGCCTAGCTCTTGCAGCAGGATCGGCTTGCGGCTGCCTGCGCGCAAAGCGTTGATGCGCTGCCGCAAGTTCTCAGCTGAGCGCCAATGGTGGAAGCTGAGAAAATCAACGGCGCGCTCGGTCGCCAGCGAACCTTCATTCCAGCCGGCGGTGATCAGATGATTAGGCGCGGCAGCGCGCACGCGCGGCGCGAGCTGATTCAGCCACGCGATCACATCGGCTGCGCGCGCATAGCCGCGCACATAGTCAATATCGCCTTCATTGCGCAGATCGAAGGCGAGAATGGCAGGCTCGTCGCGATAGCGCGTCACGATGAACAGGCTCTGCGCGTCCGCGCGCTCAGAATCAGTATAAAGCGGACGCACTAGCAGATCGGGCAGGTCGTTCAGCGTGAGCAAGACGCGCATGTTGCGCTCAGCGGCAAGGCGCAGCACACCATCGAGCCGCGCAAAGCCTTCAGGGCGCGGCACAACGCCGCTATCAGGACACTGAAAAAGCGCGGCGTGCCACGCGAAAATGCGGATCGTGTTCACGCCTGCCGCCGCCAACAGATCAAGCTCTTGCGCGACCGTCTGTAAGTCCGCCTCGGTCAAAAAGCGCCGCCATGGCGCGCGCGACGGATAGTAATTCACGCCGCGCACGACGAACGGTGCGCCGTTCGCGCTGAAGCGCCCTGCCTCAAGGCGCACGAAGTCGCCCGTGCCGTGCGGCGTGTAGGCAGGCAGCTGCGCAGCGGCAAGCTCAGCCTCATTGCAGGTCTCAGCTGGCGGCAGCACAAGCGCGTTATGCCTGCGCAGCGCGCGCGCCGCTTCTACGCCTTGCGGCTGCACGGCGAGCGCGCGCCGATAGGCTTCCAAGGCGGCGGATAGATTGCCTCGTCGCTCGAGCGCTGCGCCATAGTTGTAATAAGCGGGATAGAGCAGCAATTTTGAGGCTTGGCTGCCTTCGCAATCTATCGCCTGACCGACGAGCAAGGTCAGCGCGCCGACGACGCGCTGCCAATCGCGATTCCAAGCCATGTGTAGAGCAGCGCACAGCTCAGCTGAGGTTAAGAAGCGCAGGTCGTCAGGGATGTCGAATGCAGCGTCGGTCGCCGAGTCGCGCACAGCGCTCGCGTCGTACGTCGGCACAGGCGCGCTAGGCTCAGTATGGCGACTTGAGTGCGCGCCGCTCAGCAGGAGCAGCGCGATCAAGCTGAGCAGGATCGCGCCTTGCGCGCCGAGTCGCGCAGCGCCGCGCATTCAGCGGACGACCTCGCGTGCGTCTTGTGCGCAGCGGAAGCCGAAGAAGCGCTCGCGTGCGGTCGGACCGGCAGGCAGGCGATGTGTGGCGCGATATTCTATGAAGCCGAGCGGATCGCGCAGCGCGGCGCCGCCGCCGCGCAAGACGCGCTGCGTGCCGCTCGACGGACCTCTCGGATTCTCGCCGACGCTGCGCGAATAGTAGTCAGCGGCATACCAATCGGCTACCCATTCCCAAGCGTTGCCCGCCATGTCCAGCACGCCGAACGGACTAGCGCCTTCGGGAAAGCTGCCCACATCGCGCAGGACGCCTGAGTTCACATTGGCGGGAATTTCATCAGCTGTGTTGCCCCAGGGATAGAGTCTGCCGTCCGTGCCGCGCGCCGCGAATTCCCATTCCGCCTCAGTTGGCAGACGCTTGCCGATCGAGCGGCAATAGGCGGTCGCCTCTGCCCATGAGATGCCCGTCACAGGACGATTATCGGCGCCTGGCGGAATGCTCGGCGCAGGCGGACGGCGGATGAATTGCACTTGGCGGAAATACAAGTCAATCCAGACAGGCGTCTCAGGTTGCGCGCCGCGCGACGTGCTGCCGCCGTACTCGCTGCTGCTATCGCGCACCACCAGCAGCAGCAGCTCGCGCCGCGAGACATCCACCAGTCCATCGGCAGGGCGGCGCGGCGAGTAACAACAGCTGCCATCGGCGCGCAAAATGCGATGTTGACTATCGCGCACGCCGGGCATGACCATCATATGCGCGCCCAGTCCGCTGTAGACCTTCTCGCCGTTCACGTAGACATCCGCCCTGCCCCACGTGTTGATATCGCCGACCACTGCCGGCAGAATGGGCGACTCCTGACCGCTATCGCCATGCATGTGGACGTGCGCACCGACGCCGCCTTTCTGAAAGGCAGCCGTGCCGATGAACACATCGTGCACAATGCGAATCTCGCCTTCAATGGTGCGATTCGCTTCGGTCTGCAGCTTGCCCGTCAAAGTGACCACCACGCTGCCTGTGTTAGTGGTTGGATCGAGCGTCAGCTCTGCGCGCGCGTTCTCCAGCGGAAAGACTTTCTCGCCATTGTAGCTGAAGCGGTCGTTCACATCGCCCACCACATAGCCTTCGGTCGCCACGGCTTCCCACGTCGGATCGATGCCCGGCTGTTCCCAAGAAGCAGGCGCCTCGAAACCTGTCCGCCTGATGAAGTCATAATACGCGCGATTGGTCACCTCTGTGCGATCGATGAAAAACGGCGCGACGCTCACCTCGTGCGGCGGACGCTCATGCTCATCGCCTGTTGCCAAGCCCATCAGGAATTTGCCGCCGCGCACGTAGACCATGCCTTCAGGCGGCGTCGGCTCAGCGGGACGGCTCAGCACAGAAGCGAGACCTAGCCCTGCCAGCAAGCCAAGCACGGCGATGATGGCGACTGCAGCGAAGGCGAAGCGATTTACGCCGCTTGGCAGGCGCTCTGTGATCGGCGCGCGGACGGTCGGCGCGTCTAAGCTGACGGCAGGCGATTGAACAGTCTGCGCTCTGGTGGCGATCTCAGGCAAGCGCGCCGTCGCATTTAGATCAACTTGTCCGTCCAGCGCCGCTTCAAAGGCTGCTGCCATCTCGCTCGCGCGCGCAAAACGATCCTGAGGATTTTTGCTCAAGGCGCGCAAGACCACGCCATCCACGCCTTGCGGCAAATCTTGCACAAGCGCGCTCGGCGATGGCGGCAGCTCGCTCAGATGTTTGACGATGATGCTGGCGTTCGAGTTGCCTCTGAACGGCGTGCGCCCTGTGATCAGCTCGAACAGCACGCAACCGAGCGCGTAGATATCCGCCAAGTGCGATAGGTCAGCCGCGCCTTCGATCTGCTCAGGCGACATGTAAGCAGGCGAGCCAGTCGTATAGCCGGTCGCCGTCAATTTTTCCGAGTCGGCAAGGCGCGCTAAGCCAAAGTCGGTCAGGATCAAGCGCTCATCGGCGGCGATCATGATGTTGGACGGCTTGACGTCGCGATGGATCACGCCGCGTTGATGTGCGTAGTCCAGCGCGGCGCACAACTGCGCAAACCAGCGGCGCACTTCGGAGAGCGGCAAGCCGTTCGGCGCGGCGGCAATGCGCTTGGCGAGCGTCTCGCCTTCGATGAGTTCCATCACCATGTAAGATAAGCCGCCTTGCTCATCAAGGTCAAAGACGCGCAAGATGTTCGGATGGCTGAGCGAAGCGACAGCGCGCGCTTCCTGCCGAAAGCGCGCCACAGTCTCAGGATCGTCAAGGCGCATTGGATGAATGACCTTGATCGCCACATATTGCGAGAGATCAGGATTGAAGGCGCGGTAGACTTCCGCCATGTTGCCGCGCCCGATCAAGCCTTCAATGCGATACTTGCCGAGCGTCTGCCCGTTCTTCAGATACGTGAGCGGTTGATCGTTCGCCATTGCCGTTCTCTATTCCCAAGCCACGTGCTTTGCTTATCATAACGTTTTTCAAGGCACTTTGGGATGAGCGACGGCAAGGCGTTAGGCATCGTCTAATCTTGTATGTGCGCGCTCACCACGCCTTGACATGGAATGGTATAACTTGTGCAATGTGTGCTTGTTTGGCGTACAGATGCAGACTGTATGCACCAGTCGTGAGCGAGTCAGGCAGTCTGAAGCGCCAATCAGCGATGATCCAGCCATCGGCGTTAGGCTCTGGCAGCGAAGGCATCTCAGCGCGCTGAAGGGAACTTCCGCTCGCGTCGCGCAGCTCTAGCGCAAGGCTTGGCACTTCGGATCGCTCGCCGCGCCACCACAACCGAATTTCAAGCGTCTCGCCTTCGCGGAAGACGCCCAGCGCAGGTGAGTGCGCATTTTGCAGTGCCGCGCCGTGAAAAGTCAGCTTGCCAACAGGCACGCCTTCAGGGTCAGGCGGCGCTTCGTAAAGACGCGTCATGAAGTCCCAAGTGCCGAACCAGCGCGTGACCGTCCGTCCTCGCCGAATTTGATCGAGGAGCGGCTGTGTTTCCTCGCCTTCGGTCAAGATGTACCACACGCGGCGGAAACCAGCGCCATCAGGATGAAACGGCAGACCGTTCGGAAAGTAGACTCGCCCGAAGTATTCCCACAGCTCAGGGAGCGAACCGCGCAGTTTCGGATCGAGGACGACGACGTCGCCGCCGCGCAAAAGCGCAGCCAGCTGCGGCATTGAGTCGAGCATATTCAGCGTTGGTATGACGTAGCGCGATGCATCCGGCGGATTGAAGCCGAGAATCACGAAGAGCGCTATGCTCAGGACGGCATTTGCGCCGCGCAAGCGCGCCGTCAGGCTGCCCAAGCCGCTGCCGAGCAGGACTGCCACACCGATCAGCGTCCAAGCCAAATGCCTGACGCTGAAGAAGCCGAAGACTGCATAGAGAATGTATGCGAAGAACGGCGTCAGAGCGATTGCCGTAAGCCCTATCAGCTGGCGCGGACGGCTTAAAAGTAAAAATGCAGCTGCTAGGCAAAGTCCGATGTACACTGGCGCTGCCGTGCCTAAAAAATCGCTGTAGAGCCTAGCAAGCGCTTCAGGTAGTGGCGGCAGCGTGAGGCTTGCCACTGTCTGAACGCGCTCAGGGCTTGTGACAATCGCACTTTTGGCGAGCAACTCAGGTAACGCCAAGGCAGTCAACACAGAGACTGGTCGCCACCAAGCCCAAAGGCGACGCGGCTGTAAAATTGCGCTGAAAATGCCGAGCAGGATCACTGGCAGCACGCTGGCGAAATGCGTGTAAAACATGCCTGCCATCACCAAGCCAAGCGGCAGCGCACGCCGCCAACTTGGCGCGTGGAAGCATCGCAGCGTCAGCCAAAATGCAGCAGCAGTCAATGTAGCCAACAGGCAGTGACCGCGAGCGACACTGCTGATGTACGCATTGGCTGTGAAAGCGCCAAAAGCGGCAGCGCCGATCAATCCGCTGATAGCGCTGCCGCTGAGTCGTTTCGTCAGACGAAAGACACAAGCGACGCCAATTAGAAAAGTGAACACGCTCGCCAAGCGCGCCACAACAGGCTGAAAGCCGACCGCGCTCTGCCACAGCCCTTGCAGCTGATAGTGCAACGGCGTCCAGTCATAAGGCGTCCAGCGCAGGATTTCAGCAGGCGTGCCGATGCTCTGCCAGATCGTCCAGACTTCATCGTGATCCATCAGGAAATTATCCAACAGGCGCAGACGCGCTGCGAAAATCGCCAAGAGAATCAGGGCAAACGCGAGCGGCACAACATGGCGCAAGCGAAACCGACGCGATCGAGACAGATCGCTCACAGTCTCAGCGTCGTCAGGATGTGTCAGGTCGTCAGAAGCACGGCGCGCTGACGGATGCTCGCCGTGCTTGAGCAAGTTTTCAGCCCGGGTCTGATGCGCGCTCAAATGAAGATTGCCTTTCTGCCATTTGTATGCTGCGCGCCATAGCATACCTTGCGCTGCAAACGCTGTCTAATCTTGCGCCGTCAGGCGAATCGTCTTCAGCTGCCCACGATGCTCATCGTCTCCCGACTCTCGAACGCTGCATACAAGCCGATTTGTAAAAAAGCCTAGCCCGCGCACTTGACAATATTCAAAGGTTTTTGTACTCTGTAGGAAGTTAGCCTTACTCTAGGGAGACACTGTATAGATGGCTGCCGCTCAAAATCCTCAACGTTTTGTCATATTTGCTTACGCTACTCCTATCGACAATGAAGGAATGCAGCTTAGGTGCAACGATGAGCTAAACGCCATAAGAGCTTCTATGCCGCAAGGCGCAGTAGTTGAAGTTGCTAATGCAAGTATAGATAGAATTAAAACGGCAATACAAGCCTGTTGCAATGCGCATACAAATGTAGTTTTACATATTTGTTGCCATGGGAGCGAAAATTGCATAAAGATGTTTGATAATAACGGTGCGTTTGTAAATGTTGATTACAATCATCTTTCGCGAGAACTAAAAAACTCACTAAATCAGGCAGGTGCTTCAATGGAGTTCATTTTTTTGAGTGCTTGCCTCTCAGCTCGAGGTGCGCAGGAGATAGCAACGAATCTAAGATGCGATGCGTTTGGGTACACAACAGAAATTGCAGATTTAGTAGCCGCGAATATTACTGAATTGTTTTACAGACAGCTGGAGCAAGGTTCTTCTTTGAATAATGCATATAAATATGTAAGAAACAACGTTGCTGATAGCTCAAACTTCTCGCACAAAATACCGCCTAATCAGCTGAATTTAAGTATAGTAGATGTAGATAAAAAATGTTGGAAAAAGCGTCGTGTTACACTTAGAGCTACTTATGCAGGATCAAGGCGCGTTGAAATACTAACAAGCGAAAATAAAAAAGTAAGAGACGATCGCTACAGAGCTTTTCTAAATTATAATGTAGGTTTTGCTCAGTTCAATTTTAAGGAAATCTGCGGAAATATAGGAACAGACTTTAGCGTTTATATACTTGCTATAAAAGATTGTTACTTTCTTTATATTGAAAAGTTTAATGGACTAAGTGTAGATATCCTTCAAGACGGCGACCAGATTGACCCTTCTATCCCAAAGGAAGGTGCTCTCGAAGCATTCCGTGCGCTTCGTTTCTGGAGGTGCCTAGTAGCTCCAGCTTTGCTGCTCGTCATCGCCATTTTGCTCTTTGCACTAATCACCAAACCCTAACGGTGGCTGAGCGATTTTGTATGCTATAATGTTCCCCGCGAAAGAAACGCAATCAGTGAGGCTGATATGGACATCCATCTGATAACTGCATTCAAGGGCGGCTCAGGCAAAACGCTGATCGCTCTCTCCATCTTGATTGACGTAGGCAGCAGAATCGCAGCGAGCAAAGCCGATCAACAACAAGTGTGGGCTGTTGACTTGAATTCAACTAACCCAAACTTCTATGAAATCTTAGATACCGAAGGCAAGCTAGAGAAATTCCGCATGCAGGAAGACGGAACTTGGCTCATCACAAGCGCCGAATCGCGCAACCCAAGGTTCAAGGTCACGATTGCACGTCCTAAGGAAGAATTCCAGCTGCCGGGCAGCGTTGCAGAAGTTTGGGCAAGTCTGGGCGAGCTTAGCAACGTAATGCGTCGTAGCAGTGAGGTGAGGTGCGTCATCGTTGACACCGACATGAACATGCTCAACCTGTTCGAGGGTGATTTGCCCAGTTCTGAGCAGCTGAGCAGAGTTATCGGTCGAACCGATCATCTCTACCTTTGGAACATTTGGATGCCGCATTACTTTGTAGATGATAGTATACACGCTAGAATCATAGAAGCAGAGAAATTGCTCGTTGAGAGAAGAGTCAACTTTAATTTTGTGAATGTTATCAATGAATATCCATTCTCGCGCGACCTGCGAGAAGACGAGCAAATAGAAGATCACAAGCAAAAAAGTCTTTGGCAGCTGTTTTTTGGCGCTCGGTCTACAACGTACTCGCTAAAACAAGCAGCAGATGCGATGCTGAAGCTACCGAGTGCACCGTCCATCTCTTCAAGCGAATTGTTGCGAGATTTGCAGGAGAAAGAAATGCCGCCTGAGTTATACGTCGCTGACGTTTTGTCAGATATTTACAGGGAAAAGGGCGGGTTGCCACGCAACATTGTGCCTGTCAGCCGCCAAATTGGATTGAAAGACTACATCAGAAGACTTCGGCGCAACATGAATCTCAAGATGATAGCTGACGAACTGAGCGGTGTTAGAAACGATATAGCTACAGCGCTTCGTAAGCTCGAATCAGAAAGTGTGCGTGTACCATGACTCTCTCTGAACAGATCATCAAGGATATCTACTGGGCAGATGACTCGTACTGGCGCGTCTTGACCCTCATCATGCTCTTTCCGAATGCAGCGTATGACCGACTCGAAGCGATGGTGACGCTCGGCGAAGGCGAGTCAGTGCGCGGCTTGATCGCCCAGCTCCGCCGCAAGGGAATCATTGAAAGCAACGCGCAATCCGTCGGAGAGAATTACAAGCAGCTGCTCGAGCGGCTGTTCACAGAAACCTATCAATCGCCGCCTACAGCCAGTTTCGCCCGCGAAATGGAGAGGCTCTTCAGCGAAGATGGGACGCTCAGTCGGCAGTCTGTAGAGCTTTTTGAGAGCATTGTGGGCGAGGATCCCATGTCTCAACCATTCTTCGGGCAGCCAGAGCCATACTACGTGCTGCGCACGTCTCGGTTGTGTCTGTTTCCACTCAACAAATCGCCAAACGATGCCTTGATCGGCTCACAGGCAGTTTTGGTGGCTGCAAAGCAGGCAGGCAACATCCGAGAGCGGGAATTCCTGCCTATCTTGATCGCGCCGCGCATTCCTGCTCAGATGGTCTCTATGGCAATTGCGCTGAACGTTGATCTATACTTGCTGGACGCATTCTCTCTAATGCAACTGAAAGGTCTTGTGAATTCGGTCACGGTAGACACACTCAGGCAAATGGGCAGCAGGCTGCGTCATGCGTTTCTCGATCAGCCTGTAGCGGGCTTGTGGAATGTGTCGAAGGCTTGGTCGTTCATGTCCCTGCCGAGCGAGGAGTCCTCATGATAGCCGCGCAGCAATATCAACAACGCATTCCATTTCGGAACTTGCACGAGCTGCACAATGCCTTGCGATCTTTTCAGGTGCGAATCTTCGACTGCATGGTCGGCAACTGTAATGGGCAGCAAGTCTTGTGCTTAACTACTGCGCAGGAAGTATCTAACGGCTCAAATGTTTCGCTTCAGAATGCAAGGAACAACACAGCAGACCTGCTTGAGCTTGATTTTCTGTTCGAGAAGTTGCTTGAAAGCCACAACAAACGCGAGCTGATAGATACAATCGTCTCTGTGCCTACGCAGCTTGCAAGCGCCTACATAGCGGTCAGCCTAGAAGACCTAGAGATTCTAGAAAACATCGGGATGTGTCAAATCGGCAGGCACGGCGAGGAACGTCTTCTGCCGCTTTTGCACTTGTCCATACCATTCGACAGCATGCAGACAGACCTAGAGAGGCTTCGGAACGCTTTCGAGGGAGCATACGCTTACACCTTTTCAGCAGTTCCATGCAGAGACTTTTTGCAGATCGACATCGTCCCTAACATTGGCGACTTAGCTAGATACAGATACCAGCAAGGTCTGCCCAATGGTTGGGACAATGTCATGTCGCGTGTTGAAGGACTAGGTCTAGGTCGTCGCGAGACAGTTGCTCTGGCGTGCCGCGCTAGCGATCAGCCTAATCTTCAGGAGATCAAGCAGCTTATCCAAGAATTCGATGCGCGAGGCGTCAGCAACATCATGACGCTGATGCCAATTCCTGCTGGACCAACAGCTCAAAGTTTCAAGTATGCCTCGCGCCGTATTGTGTAGAAACGAGTGCGCCATACCGGCGCACTACGTCTAATCTTGCGCCGTCAGGCGAATCGTCTTCAGCTGCCTGCGATGATACGCGCGCAAGGTCACGCTGCGCCAGTGCGACGGCAAATTCGGCTTCACCTGCAGCTCGCCGCGCTCATCTAAGCCCAAGCCGACGAAGCCAAAAGCGACCGCCTGCCACACGCCGCCGCTGGCAGCCGCATGGATGCCGTCGCGCACGTTGCCTTTCAAGTCCTCAAGGTCAATGTTCGCAGCGTAGACGAACAGCTTGTAAGCGTCCTCAAGCAAACCGAGCCGCGCCGCTACCCAGGCGTGCGTGGACGGACTGAGCGACGAGCCGTGATCCACCAGCGGATAGTAGAAATCCCAGTTCGCTTGCTGCACGTCAGGCGTGCCGAATTGATCGCCCAAGAGCGCCATCAGCATCACGACATCCGCCTGCTTGATGACCATCGTGCGCTGTGCGCGCCCATGACCGAGAATCCAATCCATGTTGGCGACGCGCGGCTGCCAATGCGTCAGGTCAAGACGCTCTAAGCTGAAAAAGCCATCGAATTGCTCCAACACGCCGGTCTCAGGATCGCGCGGCACGTACATCTTTGCCGCGATCTCCGCCCATTTTGCGCAACGCGCCTCTGTGATGTCCAAGCGCGCCAAAAGCGCCTCGCCTGCCTGCCGATGATGTGTGAGCAGCCATTGACGCACGGCGAGCGCCTGTTGCAAGTGCCAGCGCACCATGCTATTGGTGAAGGCGCTGTTGTTCACGTTCTCATGATATTCATCTGGTCCGATCTGCATGTGCAGCTCGTAGCGATCCTGCTCAGCGTTGTATTCGGCGCGGCTGCCCCAGAAAACTGCCGTATCCAGCACGATCTCTGCGCCGTGCTTCACAAAGAACTCATCGTCGCCTGTCCATTGCCAATACTGCAGCACGGCGTAGGCGATATCTGTGCTGATGTGCTGCTCATTATCGCCCGTCCAGATGCGGATGCGCGTGCCGTCAGGCTGCGGATGCGACCATTGCGGCGTCGTCTCTTCGCCTGTATCCGTGCTTTCCCAAGGGAACATCGCGCCTTCGTAGCCGTTCGCACGCGCTTTGTTGCGCGCGCCCTGCAGATTGTGATAGCGATACATCAGCAAATTGCGCGCCAACTTCGGCTGAGTCACGGTCAGCATCGGCAGCATGAACAGCTCAGTATCCCAGAAAACGTGACCTTTATAGCCAAGACCGGAGAGCGTTTTTGCGCCGATGCTGACGCGCTCATCGTGACGCGGCGCCGCGATCAAGACGTGATAGGTCGTGAAGCGCACCGCACGCTGCGCCACTTCATCGCCTTCGATCTGCACATCAGAAGTGTGCCAATACTGCTCCCAAGCTGCGCAATGTGAAGCGAACAAGGCTTCATAGCCTTTTTTGAGCGCCGCACGCGCCGCTGCCTGCGCTGCTGAGGCAGGCTGATCGGTCTGGCGCGTTGTGTAGATAGCGCTGATCTTGGTCAGGCTGACTTCATTCTCCTGTGGCAAGCTGAAGACATAGCGCACATGCTCAGAGTCGCTTTGCGCGGCTGCCTCGGCGCTCAAGCCATGTGCCGCGCAGACGGCGATGCCGTAGCCGCTCTGATTGGTGCGCGCTGTGACCAAAATCTCGGCATCGGCAAGGCACATCTGCAGGTCAGTCAGATGTTGCACGCCTTCATTAGTCACTTTGGCATCTATAGATGAGCGAATCTCGATCTGTGGCGCGCCGAGCAGCGCGCGGACGCGCACGCGCTGCACCAACAAATGTTCATCGGAAAGGCTGGCGAAGCGCTCAAAGCTCAGCTTGACGACGACGCCCTGCGACGTGCGCCACAGCACTTCGCGCGTCAGCGCAGCGCGCTTGAGATCGAGCGTGCGCCGAAAGCCAAGCACTCTGCCTGCCGTCATGTGGAACGGCTCGCCGTCTACGACGACTTGCACAGGCAAGGCATTCGGCAGATTCACAATATCTGGCACAAGCTCGCCTTCGGCGTGATTGAAAATGCCATGCACAAGCGTTGTGGCAAGCTGACTGTTGTAACCTTCTTCAAAAGTGCCGCGCACGCCCATGAAGCCATTGCCAACCGTGAAGATCGTCTCAGTGTGATGTAATTTGAACGGATTGAACGGCGCTTCGCTCACAAGCCATGTGCGCTGATCAACTGGTGAGATCATCGTTTTAAGCCTCTTGATTGCTCATCGGAAAAAGAAATGCTAGGGAAATTGCCGTTTCGGATCGGTGCTGGCGCGGACGATCAGCTGTGGCGCCACCAGAATCTGGCGCTGCGGCACAGGAATGCGCTCTAGCTCTGCCATCAGCAGCGCGACCACTTGCGCTGCAAGGTCGTCTACAGGCTGACGGAGCGTGGTCAGCGGCGGATGCAGCAGCTCAGCAATTGGCTCATCGTCGAAGCCGCTGACCGCCACGTCATAGCCAATTTGAATGCCACAGCTGTTCAGATAGTTCATCACGCCAATCGCCATCAGGTCGCTGACGCACACGATAGCCGTCGGACGCAACGCGCCGTGCAGCGCCATCAGTTCGGCGGCAGCAGCAGCAGCGGCGGCACTTGTGTTCTCAGCGCGCTTAATCCACACGGATTGCACTGAGAGCGCTGCCGCGTCCAGCGCATCGAAGTAGCCTTGCACGCGCGCATCGCCGCTCAGCGAGCCTTCGGGCCAGCCGATCAGCGCAATGCGCGTGTGTCCGAGCGCGATCAGATGCTCAGTGACCAGCTCCACGCCGCGCCTGCCGTCCACATCCACATAAGGGAAGTCCCAGCGGTCGTTAGCGCGTCCGAAGGCAGCGAAAGGCACGCGCGCTTCCATCAGATAGCGAATGCGCACATCGTTGCGATTGGTGTGCGCTAGGATGAAGCCGTCCACGCGATTGGTCTGAATCAGCTTTTGGTAGGCATCCGTCGGCGATTCCTCGCTATGCGCGAAGGTCAGCACGTGATAGCCGTACGACTCAACCGCTTGCGCCATCCAGTAGGTGAAGCGATCTAGAAAAGACGCGCTGCTGCCGCGCTTGACGTTGTGCCAGCCGTAGCCGACCAAGCGCGTTTTATTCGCCTGCAGCGTCCGTCCGTTCACATTCGGACGGTAGTTGAGCGCAGCAGCGGCTTCCAACACACGCTGACGCGTTGCCGTGCTGACGGGCGCGCTGTTGTTCAGAACGTAGGAGACAGTCGCAATTGAGACCTCAGCCAGCGCAGCCACGTCTTTGATGGTGATATTGAGCGTGTAGCCGAGCTGCTCAGCAGCCGCCAAAACGCTCTGCCGCTGCGCCTCTGCGACTGCCGCTGAGCCGCTCAGCGCTTGATAAGCAGTCAGGATCGGCACTTTAGCCAGCGTCGCCACTTGCTTCAGCGTCGCCATGCTGTCACCTTTTGAAACGTTTCACCTATGTTCATGATAGCCCGACTGCGCGCTGCTGTCAATGTGGCAGCTCAGCCAACTTGCTCAAAATTTGGCTGACCGACACATTCGCCAAGTTTGGCAGAGTCAGATCAGCTGCGCCAACGCGCGCAGGATCGCCAATGCCGACCGTGTACATGCCGCACTCGCGCGCAGCGGCAACACCTGCCTCAGCGTCTTCAAAGACAACGCACTCAGCGGGCGGCACGTTCAGCCTGCCAGCTACCCAGACGAACAGATCGGGCGCAGGCTTGGTGCGGCTGACCGAATAGCCGTCGCCGATCGCATCGAACTGATCTGTGATGCCCAGACCGCTCAGCACGTCGCGCGCGTTCTTGCTCGCAGAGCCGAGTCCGATCTTGATGCCGTGCGCGCGCGCTTGCGCGAGGAATTCCGCCACACCTTCCAGCAGATCGGCGGGCGTGATCTGCGCCAAAAAGGCGCGATAGTACTCGTTTTTGCGCGCCATGTAGGCTTCCATTTGCGGCTCGGGCAGCGCTTTGCCCTTGAGCAAGCGCAGCAGGCTCTCACGGCGCGAGACGCCGCGCAGCGCCTCGTTATCCTCGCGATTGAACGGCAGACCTTCCTCATCGGCAAGGCGCTTCCATGCGCGGTAATGATACTCAGCCGTATCCGTGATCACGCCGTCTAGGTCGAAGATGAAGGCAGAGATTTTGGGCATCTTGCAATTTCCTTCTGAGACATCCCTTGACAATTTTTTCAAAGCTCATTATATTCGATCTTGAGTTAAACGTTTAAGTGGTTTAACCACAAAAGGATGTTGTACCATGAAGAAGTCTTTACGTTTCCTCGCTTTGGCAATCGCGCTCGCTTTGATCGCGGTTGCTCTCGTGCCAAGCGCGCAAGCCGCGCAGACTGTCAATCTCGTGCTGATGGGCTGGTCTTCCTCGCCTTCTGAGAACGAGCGCCTGCAGAAGATTGTGGACGACTGGAACGCCGCCAATCCTAGCATTCAGGTCACGCTGAACCAAGTGCCAGATTACGATACCACGCTGCAGAAATCGCTGGCAGGCGGCGAGCCGCCGGATGTGTTCTACGTCGACTCGTTCCGCTTCCTCGATCTGGTACGCGCGGATGCCCTGATGCCAATTGGCGAGCAGCTGACCGACGTTGACGATTTCTATCCCGCCCTGCGCAATGCCTTCACCACGAACGGTCAATTTTACTGCCCGCCTAAGGACTTCTCCACACTCGCCCTGCAGATCAATACTGAGATGTTCGAAGCGGCAGGTCTGAGCGCGCCGACCACGTGGGAAGAGATGCGCGCCGCCGCTGAGAAGCTGACCAAAGATGGCGTCTTCGGCGTGGTGGTGCCGGCTGACTTCGCGCGTTGGATCGCGTTCCTGTATGGCGCAGGCGGCTCGGTGACCGATGATGAATTCACCAAGATGACCATCAACAGCCCAGAGGCGGAAGCTGCTCTGAAGTTCTACACCGATCTGTACCTCGACGGCTTCGCCAAGACGCCTGCCGACTTGGGCGTCGGTTGGTCGGGTGAGGCGTTTGGCAAAGGCTTGGTGGCGATGGCGTTCGAAGGCAACTGGATCGAGCCGTACCTGAAGGATCAGTTCCCAGACCTGAAGCACAAGGCTGTGGAACTGCCTGCCGGTCCAGCGGGCAAGGCGACCATGGCGTTCACGGTCTGCTATGCTGTGCCAATGAAGGCGAAGAATCCTGAGGCTGCCATCAAGTTCGTGGATTACCTGACCGGCGCTGAAGGCATGAAGGCGTGGACTGATCTCGGCTTGGCAATGCCGACTCGCGCTTCGCTGCGCGAAGGCTGGCTGGCAAAGTTCCCAGAGCTTGAGCCATACTTGAACGGCGCTGAATATGCGCGCAAGTGGCAGTTCGTGCCCGGCTTCCAAGCTGTGCTGGATAAGGTCAACGAGCAGCTCTCGTTGGTGATGGGCGAGAATCAGACCGTCAAAGGCGCGCTGGCTGAGATCGAGCGCGTCGGCAACGAAGTGCTGGCTTCGCGGTAAACACTTTCTCATCGCAGCGCGTTGTGAAAGGCGCCTCGCCTCACGCAGGTGAGGCGCTTTTGTAAAAATTCATTTTTCGGGAAAGGGCATTTTCTCATGGCAGTTGCAGCGCCTTCGATAGGCAAACAGAGCGGCTTTCAATTGAGCGCCAAAGGTCAAGAGAACGCCGCCGGCTTCTTGTTCATCTTGCCCGCGCTGATCATCATCGTCACGTTTATCTTCTTTCCACTGCTCAGCGCCTTCCTGATCAGCTTCACAAATTGGAACGGTCTGCAGCCACCAGCTGAGGCGCAAAACGTTGGATTGCGCAACTATGAGCGCATCTTCGGTCTGGACGGCACGACCGTTGTGCGCGATGAATTCTTCGTCGCCATCAAAAACACTTTCTATTACACGCTCGGCGTTGTGCCAACGCAGACCGTTCTCGCGCTCATCCTCGCCTTCATCGTCAACCAACAATTCCTGCGCTTTCGCGGCTTTTTCCGCGTCGCCTTCTATTTTCCATCCATCACGTCGTCCATCGTGATCGCCACGATCTTCTTGTGGCTGTTCAATCGCAACGGCGTGATCAACGGCGTGATCGGCGGCGTGGCGAGCGCACTCGGCTTGGATTACTCACCTGTGACTTGGATCAACGACGCAAACGGCATCATTCACAACTTTCTGCGCCTGTTCGGTCTCACGCTGCGCACTGCGCCTGCTTGGATGACCGAGACGAACATCCTCGGACAGACCGTTTGGCAATGGATCAGCGGACCGTCGGTCACCATGTTGGCGATCATGCTCTTGGCGATCTGGACGACCACTGGCACGATGATGCTGATCTTCCTCGCCGCGCTGCAAGACATTCCGCGTCAGCTGTATGAAGCGGCTTCTGTAGACGGCGCCACGCGCCTGCAGCAGTTCTTCCTGATCACTGTGCCGATGCTGCGCCCGACCACATTTTTCGTGCTGACCATCGGCTTGATCGGCTGCTTCCAAGTCTTCGATCAGATTTACGTGATCTCGCAAGGCAATCCTGCAGGCACCACCAAGACCATCGCTTGGATCGTCTTCCGCAACCTGCGCGACTCACAAGCAGGACTCGGCGCGGCGCTCGCCTTTGTGCTGTTCGTGATCATCGCCGTCTTCACCATCTTCCAGCGGCGTCTGGTCGGCAAGACTGTGCAGCAATAACGAGAGGAGCGGCTGAAAATGTCCACAAATGCAGCAGTTCAACCGAGCTATGGCGCGCGCGGCTTCGCGCTGCCGCCCAACACGGGCAAGATCGTGCGCGCCGTGTTGACCTACAGCGTGCTGATCCTGTTCGCTTTGGCGATGATCATGCCGTTCGTCTTCGCCGTCGCCAATTCGTTCAAAGAGCTGCCCGATATCGCCGCCAATCCAATGCGCCTGACGCCAGGCGTGCGCGCTGACGGCACGCCGTACAGCTGGACGTTGCAAGGCTATGATCGCGCGCTGAACACGCAGCAGATCAACTTTCCGCGCGCGATCTTCAACAGCTTCTTCGTGGCGATTGTGGTGACGATCATGCGCGTGTTGTTCAACAGCTTGGCAGGCTACGCTTTGGCGCGCATTCGCTTTCCAGGACGCGGCATCGCGTTCGCAGCGCTGGTCGGCACGCTGATGGTGCCGGGCATCGTGCTGTTGATTCCGCGCTATTTGGTCTTGAGCCAGCTGGGCTGGATTGACACTTACTGGGCGTTGCTCGTGCCATACTTCGCCGATGCTTTCGGCATCTTCCTGATGAAGCAGTTCTTCGAGAGCATTCCGCGCGAGATCGAAGAGGCGGCGGAAATTGACGGCGCAGGTCGTTTCCGCATGTTCTTCGTGATCATCCTGCCGATGGCGATACCGGCGCTCACGGCGATGGCGATCTTCGCCTTTCAAGGCACGTGGAACGACTTTCAAGGTCCGCTGATCGCCTTGAATCTCAACCGCGATCTGTACACGCTGCCTTTGGCGCTGGCGTTCTTGCGCGGCGTGACAGGCGACGCCATTCAGTGGGACTTGATGCTGGCAGGCTCGGTCATCACGACCTTGCCAATGGCTGTCATCTTCTTCATCTTCCAGCGTTTTTTCATCGAAGGTGTCAGCTACACAGGCGTGAAAGGCTGAGCGTTGATCGCAGGTCTGCGCGCAGTGTGGCGCGGCGTGGTCATCTTCGAGCGCTTTGGCTGGGCGTTCATTGTGGCGAATTTGTTCGCAGTGTTGCTCAGCCTGCCTGTGCTGACCGCGCCGCTCGCTCTGGCAGGCTTGGCGCACATGGCGCACGCTGCGCAGCGCGCGCCGACGACGCATCCTGACGATTTCTGGCGCGGCGTGCGACGCTACTGGCGAGAAGGTCTGGCGCTCGGCGCGCTGAACATCGCCTTTTGGCTTGTTTTGTACGTCAATTTCGCCGTCTACAGCCAACAGACGAGCGCGCTTTTCTGGTTGCTGCGCGGCGTGTGGTTCATCGCGGCGCTCTCATGGCTGCTGATGCTGCTGTACGTCTTTCCGCTCTTGGAAGAGATGGAACGTCAGCATTTAGGCATGGCACTTTACAATGCGGCGTTGATGGTGGTGAAAAATCCATTTTTCAGCGCCGCTGTGCTATTGTGCGCGCTGCTGATCGTCGTCGGCAGCGCGCTGACCGTCATACCGTTGATTCTCTTCACGCTGAGCTTGCTCGCCAGCATCGGCAGCGCGGCAGTGCTGGATCGCTTGGCGCGCTTTCGCCGTTCAGCTTAGGCGAGCGTCACTGCGCCATGGTCGTCGCAGTGGTCGCCATGCCGATGATGCAAGCGTCCGTTGACCAGATAGTCGAAATGATCGCCGTGCGGCACGCGCGGATGTCCGCAGCCATCGTGTCCGCAGAGACACGCAATCGGCGCGCAACCGTCAGGATTGGCGGCGCTGACTTCGATGACATGCTCGTCGTAGTGATCGCCGTGTTCGGCGTGCAGGTGACCATCGTGCAGGTAGTCAATGTGATCGCCATGCATAATGCGCAGATGTCCGCAATGCTCGGAATGCTTGTGCGCGTGGTCGGCGTGTACTTTGTGATCCATCAGCTTATGCCTTTCTCTCGAACGTGATCGAGTCCTTGCTGGAAAACTGTGCGAATATGCTCGTCGTTGAGCGTGTAGAAGACGTGCTTGCCATCGCGCCGCATGGCGACCAAACGCGCTTGCCGCAACAGACGCAGCTGCTGTGAGATCGCCGGCTGCGCCATGCCGAGCAGCGCGCACAGGTCGCCAACGCACAGCTCAGCCTGCGCTAAGACGCTGATGATGCGAACGCGCGTTGGATCGCTGAGCGCCTTGAAGAATTCCGCCATGTGGAGCGCCGTCTCGCCGCTCAGCAGCGTCGCCGCGAGGTGTTGGAGCGCTGCATTGCCACTGTGATCGCCTGTGCAAACTGTCTTCTCGCTCATCTTGAGACTTGCTTTCATCACATGCGCAAGTGATTATGCAATTGAGTATACAAGAGTTGCGCTGCATTTGTCAAGTCGCATGGATTGTCGCCAGCAGACTCTGAACTTTTTCTAGCGTCTCAGGGTTGACACGATGATGCTGCCAGACGCTGCGCGCTTCCGAGATGATCAAGCCTGCATCGCGCAACACTTTGAGATGATGCGAGATAGTCGGTTGTGTTAGATCGAAGTGACGTTCAATGTCGCAGCCACACAGTGTGCCATTGCCTTGACTGATCAAACTGAGCATTTGAATGCGCACAGGATGACTGAGCGCTTTGAAGATACTCGCTAATGTCTCTGCCGTCTCGCTTGGGATGCGCTGTGCCGACGGCAAGCTGCAAGCGCCTCCTTCTGATACACTACTTAGCTGTATTGCTTCGGGCAATTCTTTCATGTCAGGATCGCTCACCTCACACTTCTAGCTCTCAGCTTCAGTGTAGCATAAAAAAAGGCATTGACAATGCTCAATATAGCGTGCTATAAATATACATAGATTTCTATGTTGTGCCATAATGACATGGCAGGCGCATATTGGAGAGAGACGCGATGTTGATCGTCAAAATTCTTGGGACAGGCTGCGCGAATTGCAAGCGCTTGGAGCAAGCCGTCCGCGAGGCGCTCACCAAAAATGGGATCGCGCACCAGATTGTCAAAGTGACTGAGTACGCTGATATCATGGCGTACAACATCCTGAGTACACCGGGCTTGGTGATGAACGAGACTGTTGTCTCGGCAGGGCGCATTCCATCGCAACAGCAGATCGTGGCTTGGGCGAAGCAGTACAGCACTGACGCGCCAAGCGAGCAGTGAAAGGCAAGGCAACCATGCGACTTGTGAGCTTTGAGCGCCTACAAAGCGACCGCTCAGCCTTTGCGCTCGTTGCGGTCTTGGCGATCGTGTGGGCAGTCACTTATAGCAACTTGCAGCCTATCGCAGACTGGGCGACGTTCTCGCTGCTCGGTCTCAGCCGAGAGAGTCAGCTCGGCGAGGCGCTCAACTTTTTCATCTACGACGTGCCGAAGCTCTTGCTGCTGCTGGCAGGCATGATCTTCGTGATAACGCTATTGCAGACCTTTGTGAACACTGAGCGCGTGCGTCAGCTGGTGGAGCGGCGCGGCGAAGGCGTAGGCAACCTGATGGCAGCGCTCTTCGGCGCGCTCACGCCGTTCTGCTCTTGCTCGTCTGTGCCGCTGTTCATCGGCTTTGTACAAGCGGGCATTCCGCTGGGCATCACGTTCTCGTTTCTGATCACCTCGCCGATCATGAACCAAGTCGCCTTTGTGATGCTGATCGGGCTATTCGGTTGGCAGGTTGCGCTGCTGTACCTGATTTCAGGCGTGACTATCGGCGTGATCGCGGGCATTGTGCTGGGACGACTCAAGCTAGAGCGGTACGTCGAGCGCTTTGTCTACGAGATCAAGCCGCGTCAGGTAGGCGGCTTAGCGGAATTCAGGCTGAGCTGGCGCGAGCGCTTCGCGCAGGCGGCTGCCAGCACGAGTGAGATCATCAAGAAGGTATGGCTGTTCGTCATCATCGGCATTGGTATTGGCGCGTTCATCCATGGCTTCGTCCCTGAAGATGCGCTGTCCGATATTATGGGAACAGGCGCGTGGTGGTCAGTGCCAGCAGCTGTGCTGTTGGGCATTCCATTGTACTCGAATGCGGCGGGCGTCATTCCGATCGTGAGCGCGCTGCTCGATAAGGGCGCTGCGCTTGGCACGGCGCTGGCATTCATGATGTCTGTGGTGGCGCTGAGCCTGCCAGAGATGATCATCCTGCGCAAGGTCTTGAAGCCACAACTGATCGCCATTTTCGTAGGTGTAGTCGCGCTCGGCATCATCATCACAGGCTATCTTTTTAACCTTATTGCCTAGCGCTTTCAGAAAGTTGGTCTTGACAGGTGTGCGAGGTGTGCTAGAATGTGCAGCCGTCAAGCGCGTTCAAACAGAGGCGCAACCAAATCCGACGAAAGCCTTGACAACACACGACGGTCTTTGCTATACTCAAGACCAACAGTGGAAAGGTGACTGCTCTTGGTGATTTTCAAGCGCGAGACGCGAACGACTTAGCTCAAACGGCGTAGTTTACGCACGCTATCGTTCGCGGCTCGGCACTCACCGAGCCGTTTGTTTCCACACAGCGAGCCAACGCGCTCGCCGCTCTTTAACAACTGCATACTATCATGAGACGCTAACAGGTAGCGCGTGTCACGTCGTGAGACGGACACACACACGCGAGAGAGACAATTTCTCCGCAACACATGGCAAAGCTACAAGGGCGTACGGTGAATGACTGGGCGTCAAGTGCCGATGAAGGACGCGGTACACTGCGAAAAGCTCCGATGAGGCGTGTG
>DAOTWB010000290.1:0-6311 GCA_034436235.1 Anaerolineae bacterium | reverse complement strand
CACACGCCTCATCGGAGCTTTTCGCAGTGTACCGCGTCCTTCATCGGCACTTGACGCCCAGTCATTCACCGTACGCCCTTGTAGCTTTGCCATGTGTTGCGGAGAAATTGTCTCTCTCGCGTGTGTGTGTCCGTCTCGCGACGTGACACGCGCTACCTGTTAGCGTCTCATGATAGTATGCAGTTGTTAAAGAGCGGCGAGCGCGTTGGCTCGCAGTGTGGAAACAAACGGCTCGGTGAGTGCCGAGCCGCGAACGATAGCGTGCGTAAACTACGCCGTTTGAGCTAAGTCGTTCGCGTCTCGTTTGTGAAGGTCACCAAGAGCAGCCGCCTTTCCACTGTTGGTCTTGAGTATAGCAAAGACCGTCCTGTGTTGTCAAGGCTTTCGTCGGATTTGGTTGTGTGCCTGTTTGAACGCGCTTGACGGCTGCACATTCTAGCACACCTCAGCCGCCTGTCAAGAGCGAAATGCACAGCGCGGCATTGTTATATCTTTTTGGGCAAGCTGCGCTATAATTTAGCCAATCATGATGCAGCATCATGGGACGTTGTCGTTTCGTCTTCTTGAGAAGGAATACAGCCATGAACGTACACTTACACGCAAAAAATTTTGAACTGGGCGAGCGCCTGCGCACCTATGCCGAAAAGAAATTGGCGCGCCTCGACCGCTATCTGCCTTCAATCACGCAAGTGACCCTCGAGCTGAGCGAAGAACATCGCCGCAGCGGCAACCAGAGCATCGCCCAATTGACCGTGCGCGATCGGCGCGGCACGATCTTGCGCGCTGAAGAGCGCTCTGAGGCGGATGCTTTTGCCACCATTGATGCTGTAGTTGACAAAATGTACCGCCAGATCAGCCGTTATAAAGGCAAGCGTCGCCGTCGGGCAGGCGATAAATTCGAGCTGCTTGAGCCTGAGCTGGCTGCCGCTGAGACGCCTGAAGGCATCGTTGAAGAAGAGGAGCCAACGCCGCAAATTGTGCGCCGCAAGCAAATCGAAGTCCTGCCGATGAGCGAAGAAGAGGCGATTGATCAAATGGAGCTGCTCGGTCACGATTTCTTCATGTTCTTCAACGCGGAAACGCGCACGATCAACGTGCTATATCGCCGCAAGGAAGGCAATTTCGGTCTGCTGCAGCCGCTCCAGTGAGTTTTTCTGTCAGGCGTTTGGCGTTTCGGGCGGGACTTTCCCGCCCACTTGCAAGGCACAACGGCGGCGATGCCTATGAGTGGTCTTGGTGCAGTGATCATGCTTGGCGCAGGCGGCAACACGCCGCAAGAGCGGCTGGTGCGCGATGCGCAGCGCGCCAATACGCGCGACTTGCTCGACCTGCTGCGCGCGCAAAAGGTCGAGCGCATTGTCCTCGCCGCGCCGCAAACCGACTGGCTCTCTGATGACCGCGACTTGATCCGCGCTGACGATCTGCCCAACGCGCCTTTTCACTTCGGGCAGCGTCTGGCAGCGCTCATTGATGCCTATCGCTACGATCCTGCGCTTTACTTCGGCGGCGGCAGCACGCCGCTGCTCGATTCAACCTTGATGGAGACCATTGTCGGCATTGTGCAGCAAGCCGCGGCGCACGGCAGCTCCAACTTGCCCGATCGCCTTGCGCTGACCAACAACTTGTACAGCAGCGATTGGATCGGCTTCACGCGCACGGCGCACGCGCTGCCGATCCTCGCCGATCAGCGGCGCGACAACAGCATCGCTTGGGCGCTGCGCGAGAACGGCGGCTACGAAGTGCGCGCGCTCTCAACCTTGCGACCTGCCACTGGCTTCGACATTGACACGCCGACCGATCTCGCCTTGCTCGCGCAACATCCCGATATCTTGCCCAACTTGCGCGCCGCTCTGAATGATGTGCGCCTATCTTCAATTCCTATCGAGGCAGTCTTGAACATATTGCGTCAGGACGGCAAGACCGTCGCGCTGATCGGGCGAGTTGCGCCTGCCGCGTGGAGCGCGCTCAATCGAGTCTGCCGCGTGTGGACGCGCGTGTTCGCCGAAGAGCGCGGCATGGTTGCCAGTGAACGCGAGGCGCGCGGCGAGGTGCGCTCAATGCTCTTGCCGATGCTAGAGACGCTAGGCATTGAAGGCTTCTTCGCGCGGCTTGCCGAGATGGCGGACGCTGTGCTGTTCGATACGCGCGTGCTGTTCGCCGCGCGCGGCATCGCGCCGAGCGCCGCCGATCGCTACGCTTCTGACCTGCTGTGGCACTGGGCGATTGAAGATGATTGGCTGCGCGACTTCACCTTCGCCGCTGCAACTGCGCCGATCCCTGTCGTGCTGGGCGGACACAGCCTTGTCTCAGGCGGCTTGCACGCCATCGCTGAAATCCTTCAGCGCGGCTGAGCTTTTCGCTGCCACAAGCGGCTGAGTAGGACGTATTTGCGCCACTCGTAATACGCCATCAGCAGCGAGAGCCGCAAGCCGTGCAAGCCATCGCGATAGCCGCCTAGCGTCAAAAAGCGCCATCGGAAGTGTCGCAACGGCTGCAAGATGTAATTCTGCGGCTTGACGCGCACGCCTTGCTTGAACAATTCCTGTGCCGCAAACTCGGTGTAGCGCCGCTGCTTGGCGTGAAATTGCCGCACGTCACGATAGTTGTGATGCACCAGCGGCGCGCTCAGATAGCCTGCCGTGCCTTCTAAAACGACCAGCTCATGCACGGCGCGGCTCAAATCGTAGTGCGCACGGCGCGCGCGCAATAGCCGCAACTGATGATCAGGATACCAGCCACCGCCGCGCGTCAGCTTGCCGAAGATGTAGTTATGGCGCGGAATCCAGAAGCCGTCGTGCGTTGTGTGCGCAATGGCTGCGCGCATCTCAGCCGCCTGTTCAGCGCTAGAGCGCTCATCGGCGTCAATGAAGAACAGCCACTCGCTCTGCGCTTCGAACAGGCGCAGCGCAGCTTCGCGTTGCGCGCTGTAATTCTCAAAAGCGTGCTGCACAATCTGCGCGCCACAGCGCTCGGCAATGGCGAGCGTCCGATCTGTGCTGAACGAATCGAAGACGATCACTGCGTCCGTCCAACGCACGGACTCAATGCAAGCCGCGATGTGCGCTTCTTCATCTTTGGTCAAAATGACGGCGATCAGCGTCTGCATAGGCGCATCACCTCGCGATAGGCGTCGATCAGCGCTTCGCACTCAGCCGCGCTCAGCGCGCCATGCGCTGCCATGCGGCGCGCCTTGCCGATCTGAAAACGCATTCCAAGCCGAATCAGCTGCTCAGCCAGCCATGCGCGCAACGGCGTGTAAAACTTGCGGTAAAAACGCAGGCGACTGCGCCATAGATGCATGATGCTCTGCGGACGCACCTGCCGCGCGCTCTGACCTTCAAGGTGCGTGATGTGCGCGCGCGGCACAAGGTAAATTTCCCAGCCGGCGCGCCGAATGCGCATGCTCCAGTCCAGCTCTTCGGCGTACATGAAATAGCTCTCATCGAATAGCCCTGCTGCTTCAATCGCTTCGCGGCGTACCATCATCGCCGCGCCAAGCGTATGCTCGACGGCGAACGGCGGCTGATCGGCGGCATAGTAGCGGCGCGGATAACGTCCGTTCAGCGCGCTCTGATATAGCCTGCTGTGCAGCGCAGGCGGCAACGGCAGCAGATCGAGCGCGATTTGCGTCAAGCCGGGAAAACGAAAGGCGCTGTGCTGCAACGATCCATCGGCGTAGGTCAGCCGCGCGCCGACCAAGCCTGCGTACGGCAAGCTGAACAGCGCGTCGTAGAGCGCAGCGATAGCGCCTGCTTGCACAAGCGTATCAGGATTCAGCAAGAAGACAGCGCGCGGCGCGCCGTGCGCACGCGCGGGCGAGTCGCTGAAGCCGAGCGCGCGCAAAGCGAGATTGTTGCCTGCGCCAAAGCCGAGGTTGACGTCGCTCTCGATCACCTGCACGCCGTCGAAGTCGGCAGCGCGCACAGCAGCAGCCGTGCCATCCGCTGAGGCGTTATCCACAACCGTGACGCGCCAATCGAGCGCTGTGGTCGCCAGATCAGCCGTCAGCGTGCGCAATGCATCTAAGACCAGATCGCGGACGTTCCAAGTGACGATAATGACCGCTAAATCAGCAGGCAGCGATGCGCTGAACGTCATGCTATCGGCTTGCAGCCAACAGATCGAGCGCGGCGAGCCGTAGAAGCGTATCGAGCGCTGCCACGCGACCAGACTCTGCAGGCACAAAGGCGTCAGCGTTCACAGCGGCGCGCCATGCCTGACGGTTCGCAGGATCGAGGAAGAGCTGGCGCACTTGCGCGCTGAGACTGGCAGGCATCAAAGGCGAGACGACCAAGCCGCCGAGCGGCACTTCAGGCGTGGTCAGCACAGCGCGCAGCGCCTGCTGTAAATTCAAGCCTTCCACGCGATAGCGGCTGAGCGTGCCTGTCTGGATGGCGCCGATGCACTCGTTGAGCGCGACGGCGCGCAGCATAGAAGGCACATCGGGCAGGCGGCGCACATTGCCGAAGCCTGAGAGCGGATCGAAGCCGTTGCTGCGCATGGCGAGCGCAGGCAGAATCCAATCGGTCAAGCCGCCGTCTTGGACGCGGCAGAAAGCGCGCCCTGCGAAGTTGCCTACGCTGTTGATGCCGCTCTCGCGCGCCGTCAAAATCTGGCTGCTGATGCCGCTGACGCGCCGCGCGCCTTCAACTTGCTGGATGAAGAGCAGCGGCAAGGCACAGCCGCGCAGCTGCGCCGCCAGCAGCGTCCAACTATCGAGGATGCCGAAGGCAGGCACGTCGCCGCACAGCACTGCCAGCGCCTGCGCAGCGCTGGCATAGAACTCAGCGCGGAAGGTGAAGCCTGTCTGATCGCGCAGCGTCTGCTCAAGCGCGCCGCCAGTGGCGTTGATATCCTCTGAGATGATGACTATTGGAAACGGACGCGACTCAGCGCCGAACGGCACAGCGGTCGCCACGGTTGGCAACGGCTGAGAGAGCGGCGTCGGCGAAGGAGTTGGTGTGGGCAGTGGTGTTGCAGCAGGACGATTGGCGCAAGCGGACGCCAATAAAGCAGTCACAAGGATTATAGCTAAGTGACGGATAGCACACACTCCCAAATGGTGAGCGGATAAAGACGCCTTAAAGTATAGACGCTGCGCTGTGCAGCTGCTACTCAAGCGCGATAGCCATGGCGACCGCTTCGCCGCCGCCTAAGCAGAGCGCCGCGATGCCGCGCTGCAATCCGCGATCTTTGAGCGCGTGGATCAGCGTGACCAGCACGCGCGCGCCGCTGGCGCCGATTGGATGTCCGAGCGCGATGGCGCCGCCGTTGACGTTCAATTTGTGCAGCGGCAGCTCGTAGCCTTCGCGCGCCAAGCCGCGCACATCCGCCAGCACCTGCGCCGCGAATGCCTCATTGATCTCGAACAGGTCTACGTCCGCCATCTGCCAGCCCGCGCGCTGCAGGGCAATTGGAATCGCCTTGACAGGCGCGTAGAAAATCCAGCGCGGATCGAGCGCCGCTTGCCCATAGGCGACGATGCGCGCCAATGGCTGCACGCCGTGCCGCTCAGCGAAGTCGCGGCGCGTCACCACGACCGCTGCTGCGCCGTCGTTCAAGCCGGGCGCGTTGCCTGCCGTCACGCGACCGTTCGGATCGAAGGCAGGCTTCAGCTTGGCGAGCGCTTCGAGCGTCGTCTCAGGTCGGATTGGCTCGTCGCGATCTAGCACGAGCGCGCCTTTCTTGTCCTGCACAGTGACAGGCACGATCTCCGCCTTGAATTTGCCCGCTTCAGTCGCCGCCGCCGCCTTTTGATGACTGCTCAAGGCGAATTCGTCCATCTCTTCGCGGCTGACCTCAAGCTGATCGGCGATGAACTCAGCGGCGTTGCCCATCAGCTGATCGGTCATTGAGCAGAACAAGCCATCCAACTGCAGGCTATCTTTCAGCTCCACGTGACCGTAGCGCGCGCCGCTCCGCGCTGCCATGTCCAGATATGGCGCGTTGCTCATGCTCTCAGTGCCGCCTGCCACGTAAGCGACTCCATCGCCCGCCTTGATCGCGTTCGCCGCCAACATGACCGCCTTCAAGCTGCTGCCGCACGCCTTGTTGACCGCCGTGCCGCAGACCTTATCGGGAAAGCCTGCGCCAAGCCAAATCTGGCGCGGCACCGCCTGCCCTGAGCCCGCTGCTACCACTTGACCGATGATCACCTCGTCAATGGACTCAGGCGGCAAGCCGCTGCGCTCCACAGCGGCGCGCACTGCCATGCTGCCCAGCTGCACAGCGCTGAAAGGCTTCAGCGCGCCCAAGAACTTGCCTTGCGGCAAGCGCGCGCCGCTCACGATCACAACATCTGTCGCGTGTTT
>DAOTWB010000289.1:0-7004 GCA_034436235.1 Anaerolineae bacterium | reverse complement strand
TCAGCAGACCGATCACCGCCTGCGCAAAGCTGAGTGCGTCATCGGCGATGATCGCCTCGCGTCCGTTTTGCAGCGCGATGCCTTGTGCGCCGACGCTGGTCGAGACAATCGCGCAGCCGACTGCCATCGCTTGCAGCAACTTCAAGCGCGTGCCGCTGCCCATGCGCAACGGCGCGATGTAGATCGTCGCCGCGTGCAAAAAAGGCGTCACATCTTGCACAAAACCTGTGATCTCCACGTCAGGGCGCTGACGGATAGCGTCGAGGCGCGGATGCGGCTTGTTGCCTACAATGAACAGCCGCGCCGTCGGCACGGCTTGCCGCACGCGATCCAAGACCTGCTCCACGAACCACAGCACGGCGTCTACATTCGGACGGTAGCTCATCGTGCCTGTGAAGAGCAGCGCCGAGTCGCCTAGATTCAGCTGTGCGCTCGGCTGCGCGTATTCGGCTGTGAAAATGCCGTTCGGCACCACTGCGATCTGCTTCTCAGGCGCTAACTTGCGCAACGCGGCTGCATCCGCCTCGCTGACCGCGATCACGGCGTCCGCTGCACGGCATACGCCGCGCTCAAAGCGCAGCAGACGCCGCCATTGGATGAACGAGTAGAGCGCTTGCGGCAAGCGCGTGAGCTGACGCCGATCTACGGCGTAGATCGAGCGTTGCAGGTCGTACTCAGCGTTGTAGGCATCGTAGATCAAGCGCGCTTGTGGCGCTGCAGCGCGCAAGATAGGCAAGTAAGCCGCCATTTCAAGGCTCTGCATGTGGATGATATCGTAGCGCGTCGTCCTGAGCTGATCGCGCAGCGCCGCGGCAAAGGCGGGCGAATCGAAGCGGCGCGCAAGGTCTGCCTGCCGCGTCAGGAGCAGGTCGCGCAGGCGCTGCCGTGCGCCGCGCGGCGTATATGGCACGCTGCGCACATCCTGACAGAGCGCGGCGAGCAGCGTCTGTTGCGGCGGCGGCGCGCTCGGCTCGCTGAAAGTGAGCAAGTCCAACTGATGTCCTGCCTTGTGCAAGCCGTCCAGCAAGCCGTAGACGCGCAAGGCGCCGCCGCCATACGGCGGATAAGGCACTTGAGAAGTCAGAAAGAGAATACGCATGAGCGCTCACTCAGTTGTCGTCAATCATGAGTCTGCCAGCACGCGGCGGTAGACCGTCAAGGCGATCTGCGCCGTCCGCTGCCACGTGAAGTGCTGCGCACGCGCCCGACCTGCCGCGCGGCTATGCGCTCGGAAAGCTGAGTCGGTCAAGGCGCGCGCAAGAGCAGCCGCGATCTCGTCAGGGCGCTCAGGATCGATCAGCAAGCCTGTCTCGCCGACCACCTCAGGCAGCGCGCCGCGCCGCGCCACCACTGTCGGCGTGCCGCACGCCATCGCTTCCAGCGGCGGAAAGCCGAAGCCTTCGTAGAACGATGGCTGCACCAGCACGCCTGCGCCGTTGTAAAGCGCAGGCAGCGCCTCAGACGGCAGATTTTCCAGCCAGATCAGGTGATCATCCAGCTTGAGCGCCGTCACCTGCTCAAAGATGCGCTCGTAGAGCCAGCCGCGCCGCCCAACCAGCACCAAAGGCGGCGCGTCGGGCAGTTGTTGGCGCAGCAAGGCGTACGCTTGCAGCAAGCCGCTCAGATTTTTGCGCGGCTCAAACGTGCCTACAAAGAGTACACAGTCACGCGGCACTTTGCGCGCCGCCAAGATCGGCTGCACTTCAGCCTCAGGCAAGGGACGGAAGCGCGCGTGATCCACGCCGAGCGGATGCACGCTGACGCGCTCAGCGGCTACGCCTAAATCTTCCATCAACTCGCGCTTGATCGCCTCAGCATCGGTCAGGATGTGCGCCGCTTGCCGCAGTGCTGCCGCTAGATTGCCGCGATAGTAGCGCAAGCTCTCCGCCGTTTGGAATTGCGGATAGCGGATGAAGGTCAGGTCGTGGACTGTGATCACGAAGTGCCGTGCGCCAAAGCGCGGCGGAATGTAATCAGGGCTGTGCAGCAGGCGCGGACGCCAGCGCGATAGCTCAAGTCCGAGCGCGACGCGCTCCAGACGATGATGCGGCGGCGTGAGCGCGTGCAGAATGCGCCAATTGGGCGCGCGCAGCAGCGGCGCGCGCATACGGACGTGCTGGACGAGCGCGTAATTTCCTTCAGAGTCGAGCTGGGCAAGGCTCTCGGCAAGGCGGCGCGTATATTCGGCGATTCCGCCTTCGCGGTAAGCGTTCAAGCGCGCGTCGAGCGCGATCAGCGGCAGCACAACCTCGTCACTTTCCGAGCGAAACTTTTGCGATGATGATAGCGCATCTCACGGCTTGCGGCAGGCGTGCGCAGGCTGCGTTCCGCTGTCGCCGGATCGGGCAGCGCTTGTATCAGCTCGGCAAGGTAGCGCGCCAGCGCATCTTTACCGGCTATGCTCAGATGCACGCCGTCGCCCAGCAACAGACCGTTCGGCTCTTCCTCGTAGAAACTGTTCAGCCATGCGCGCGCCTCAGCGCGCAGCGGACTGATCAGGCTGCGCTCGAAGGCTTCGCGCGTGGTCAAGCCGATCACGTGCGCGATGCCCAAGCCTTCGAAGGCAGGGCTGATCGGCGCGCAACTGACCAGCGGCAAGTCACTCAGCGCGCCTTCTTCGCACGCCTGCGCGATTGCCTTGTTGAAAATCTCGACGTTCTGCGCTGTGAAGCCATATGCCCATGTGCGCGCTGCAAACGGACTGGTCGCGCCTTGATAGTAATCTAGCACCACGATATAGCCATACGGATTGGCGCTGCGAATATCGGCGATGAGTGCGGCGAGCGCGCGCACGTGCCGTCGCGCAGCTTGTTCAATTGGCAATTCCGGCGAGATATCGTTCAGCCAAGGCATGATCAGAGTATAGCGGCAGTTATCCGCCAAAAGTTGCGCGTATTGCGCCGTGCGGAAGTAGGAAGGATGATTGCCTGAGCTGATGCCTGTGTGCGAAGCGCCGCGATCTAGCGCAGTCAGATCGGCGCGTCCGATAGCCGCCAAGCGCTGATTCAAATAGACGTTGAGCGGATCGGTCAAACCGACGATATAGCCGTGGCGCGGCACTTCGTAGGTCACGCCGCCGTGTGTAACCGAGTCGCCGACGAGCGCCACGCACGGCTGAGTCTCTAAGAGCAAGCGCGGAATCGGCGTTGGCGTGGCAGTCGCGCTCGGCGTGCGCGTCAGCGTGGCAGTGGCAGTCACGCTTGGCGTGATGGTTGCGGTTGCGCTCGGCGTGTGCGTGTACGTGCGCGTGGCAGTCGCCGTCGCGCTCGGCGTGACGGTCGCGGTCGCGCTCGGCGTTGGCGTGTGCGTGCGCGTGGCAGTCGCCGTCGCGCTTGATGTAATGGTCGCGGTCGCCGTCCGAGTCGGCGTGGCGGTCGGCAGCAAGGCGAGAGCAGTCGCCGTCTGCAGAGCATCATCGAGCGGACGCGGCAAATGGATCATGAGCAGGACGCTGAGCAGCGCGATCGAGAGCAGGCTGCTGATGATGACGGTCAGGCGGCGCGCGATAGGCGGCGGCGCGTTCAGAGCGGCTTCGAGATCGGCGTGCAGATCGGCGGCGCGCTTGAAGCGGTTGCGCGCAGCGGCGCGCAGCGCGGCGCGCGCAGATTGTGACGGCGCGATGTCGCCGAGCAAGGCTGCCAACGCGCTCAGATCGGCGCGTTGCGCCTCAGCGGTGATCGGCTGGCAGGTCAGCTCAAAGGCGCGCAGCGCCACAGCGCCTGTTGGCAGCCGCACCACTGCCGCTGCGCTCAGCTTGCCATGTGCCACGCCTTGCGCGTGCGCATAATCTAGCGCGGCGCACAGTTGCGCGCTCAGCACCAGCAACGCCGCATTGCTGGCGCGACCTTGCGCGCGCAAGGTCGGCATCAGCGCGCTGACCGCATAATACGCGCCTTGCGGCGTCTTGCCGCCCGTGTAGAAAGTGTGGATGTGCGGATGTTTCAGACGGCGCGTCAGCTGCAGGCGCGCCAAGAAGCGCTCTTGCGCGGCGTGATCTGCCTCAGGCGCGGCGGCTAACCAGACTCGCTCGCCTGTCTGCGTATGCCGCGCGAGGTAAAGCTGATAGTCTGCGCTCGTCTCAAGTGTCTTCAGGACGCGGTAAACGCCGAACGTCTTGCTCACCGTCATAGGCACATATGCTTGAGTCGCTCTCTCACAGCCGATCAAGCATAGCGCGCCGCGCCAAACGCGCCATTGCACGCCTTTGTTAAGACTCGCGCTCTTCACAGCGCCTCAGGCTTTATGCTACAATCGGGCTAGTGCATTAACGTTTCCTCAGTTTCAATTTCAAACCATTCGCTTATCAGCAGTCCTGATCGCACGACCGATCAGAGGAAGATAGTGCCTGATGCTCAAATCTCAGAGTCACTTGCGCAATGTGGCGATCATCGCGCACGTCGATCACGGCAAGACGACGCTCGTGGACGGCATGTTGAAGCAAGCGAAGGTCTTTCGCGATGCAGAAGCCGTCGGCGAGCGCATTCTCGACTCCAATCCGCTGGAGCGTGAGCGCGGCATCACGATCTTGGCGAAGAACACGGCGGTCACATGGCAGGGCGTCAAGATCAACATCGTGGATACGCCAGGTCACGCCGATTTCGGCGGCGAGGTGGAGCGCGTGCTGAACATGGTGGACGGCGCGCTGCTCTTGGTGGACGCCGTGGAAGGTCCGATGCCACAGACGCGCTTCGTCCTGCGCAAGGCGCTGAGCATGGGCTTGCGCATCATCGTGGTCATCAACAAAGTGGATCGTCCACATGCGCGTCCTGAGGCAGTTCTGAATGAGACCTTCGATCTGTTCGTGGAGCTTGGCGCCAACGACGAGCAGGCGAATTTTCCCGTCATCTATGCCATCGGCTTGACGGGCAAGGCAGGCTACGCGCCTGACGCGCTTCAGGAGACGCTCACGCCGCTCTTCGAGACCATCCTGCGCGAGATTCCAGCGCCGATGGTGGACGAGACGGCGCCGTTGCAGCTGCTCGTCACTTCGCTTGAGTACGATAACTACAAAGGACAGATCGCAGTCGGGCGCATTCACGCAGGCGTGATGCGCAAAGGCATGAACGTCCTGCGCATCACGCCGCAAGGCGAGCAGCAGAGCGGACGCATTGAGTATCTGTTCACGTATCACAATCTGAGCAAGCAAGAAGTCGAACAGGCGAGCGCCGGCGATATTGTCGCCTTCGCAGGCTTCGATCAGATCGGCATCAGCGACACAATCGCCGATCCGCAACAGCCAATCGCCTTGCCGCCGATCAGCGTCGAAGCGCCGACCGTGCGCATGACCTTCGGCGTGAATACCTCGCCTTTCGCAGGGCGCGAAGGCAAGACGGGCTGGGGAACGTCGCGACGGCTGCGCGAGCGGCTTTACAACGAGACGCGCCATAACGTGGCGTTGCGCGTCAGCGACGGCAGCACGCCTGATAAATTCGTGGTCAGCGGGCGCGGCGAGCTGCACCTGAGCATCCTGATCGAGACCATGCGTCGCGAAGGCTATGAATTCGAGGTCAGCAAGCCTGAAGTCATCTATCAGACCGATCCTGAGACAGGCGAAGTGCTAGAGCCTGTTGAGGAAGTGCATATCGAGATCGCCGATCAGCTGACCGGCGTGGTGATCGAGCTGCTGGGCAGCCGACGCGGACAGTTGGTCAATATGCACAGCGAGAACGGCACAACCTACCTGACCTACCACGTGCCAACGCGCGGCTTGCTCGGCTTCCGTCCGCATTTCATGCGCGCTACCAGCGGCATGGGTCAGCTGCACAGCGTGATGCACGGCTATATGCCGCTGGTCGGCAGCTTGCCCAGCCGTCAGTTCGGCAGTCTGGTGGCGTGGGAAACAGGCACTGCTACTGCCTACGGCATTGAGAACGCGCAGCTGCGCGGCACAACCTTCATCAAGCCCGGCACTGAAGTCTACGAAGGCATGGTCGTCGGCGAGCATATCCGTCCCGAAGACCTCGCCGTCAACGTCGCCAAGACTAAGCACCTGACCAACGTGCGCTCCAAAGGCGCTGAGGAGAACAATCGCCTGACGCCGCCGCGCCAGATGAGCCTTGAAGATTGCTTGGAATTCCTCGCCGAGGATGAGCTGCTGGAAGTAACGCCATTGGCGCTGCGCATTCGCAAGCGCATTCTGAACAACGAAGAGCGCCAGAAGGAACAGAAGCGCCGCGAGAAGCTGCTCGCCGATGCCTGAGACATGCCGCCGTCTGAGTCATGACGGCGGCGCGCAAGCTACCATTGGAACTCGTAGATGCCAGTGTACAGATCGATCAACTCGCGGCGGATTTTGAGCGCGCGCATATCTGGCACAAAACGCTTGGCAACTGCCCACCAAATGCCGTAGTGCAGGTCTTGCGGGAAAGGCAGATGCACGTGCAGCCGATAGTGGCGCTCGCCCAATCGCTCCGCGCGGATTGTGCCGGGATCGCCGTTGCGGTAAGCAGTCCGATTCAGCGTATCCGCCAGCTCAAGCGCCTGCTCGAACGAAGTGATTTCGGGCGGAAATTCGAAGACTTCGCCGCCTTTCATGCCGATGGCGACCATGTCAAACATGCCGGCAGCCTGGTTGACGATATCCGTGAACAAATCCAGCACGCGCTGCAGCGGATACCACTCATCAAACGCGATCTCTTCAAAGCCATGCTTGTGCAAGAGCGGCAAGAGCGTCTCGCGCTCTATCGAGTAGCTCAGGCTCTGCAACATAGCGCCAATGATCTCAGTGTTAGGGTCGAAAGCGACATAGCGGACAGGCACTGGTGGCTTAGCGTCCATAGGCACTCCTTCAAGCGATGCTTGCACCGCCTGAATGTACAACGCAATCTGCCGGCTTGGCTCTAACAGAAGTATAACTCTGCCTGCGCCGCTGCATCCGACGAGCCTTGAAGCGCGCTCGGCAATCCGCGCCGAAGATGTGCCGCCGTCATCGCTCAGACGGCGGCGCGCGCAACTTACCACTGGAATTCGTAAATGCTGGTGTACAGATCGATCAACTCGCGGCG
>DAOTWB010000288.1:0-2422 GCA_034436235.1 Anaerolineae bacterium | reverse complement strand
GCGCAATATCGTCAGCGCTCGGCGGCTCGGCAGGCTGCTCTGTTGGCAGGCGCAACACGCGCACCCATTCAATGCGGCGTCCATCCAAACTTTCCACTGTGAAGCGCAGACCGTCGCGTTCGAAGCTCTCGCCCACTTGCGGCACTTTGCCCAGCACGCTGAAAATATAGCCGCCCAGCGTATCGCTCTCTTCAGTAGAAAGCTCAACGTCCAGCAATTCGTTCACCTCAACCAAATGGATGCCGGCGTCAAAGCGATACTCGTCCGCGCTGATCTGCTGATACTCCGCCTCTTCTTCAGGATCGTACTCGTCCTGTATCTCGCCCACGATCTCTTCCAGCAGGTCTTCAATCGTGATCAAGCCTGCCGTGCCGCCATACTCGTCAATCACAATCGCCATATGCACTTTTTGGCGCTGCAACTCTTCCAGCAGCTCGCTGGCGCGCTTGGATTCTGGCACAAAGTAGGCAGGGCGCATGATCTCGCGCACTTGGCGCTGCCGATTCGCCTCATCCAGCCGCGTGAGCAGGTCTTTGGCGTATAGCACGCCGATGATGTGATCAATCGTGCCTTCGTAGACAGGAATGCGCGAGTGTCCCTCAGCCACTGCCACTTGCAGCGCTTTCTCAAGCGTAGATTCAGCGCTCAGCCCAACAATGTCAATGCGCGGCACCATCAGCTCGCGCACCACTTTATCGTTGAACTGCAGCACTGAGTAGATCATCTCCTTCTCTTCATCTTCGATCACGCCTTCTTCAGAGCCTGCATCCACCAGCGTCTTGATCTCTTCTTCAGTGATGTAAGCGCTCGACGCGCCTGCTGAGGCAGTGAACAAGCCGCTCACTGCGCGCACCAACGCTGAGAGCGGCATCAGAAGGCGCATCGCGAACACGACGAGCGGCGCCCAGCGCAAGGCATTCTGCTCAGCGCGCTGTGCTGCCAAGGCGCTCGGAATCAGCTCGCCGAAGATCAGCATGATCAGCGCGCCGATCAGCAATAAGAGCAGCGTGAGCGCTATGTTGAGCGCCTGCGAGAGCGAGAGCGCGCTCAAAAGCTGCTGAGCGCCTGACAAGACGGCTGCCGCTGCCGCGAAGTGTAGCAGGACTGTGATCACTTGCCACAGCGATAACAGGCGCGTAGCTTCTTCGCCGAGCGCAAGGGCGCGCACGGCGCGGCGCTGACCGTCGCTCGCCATCTCGCGCAGATGCTGCTTGCGCGCGTTCCTCACAGCTGAAAATGCGGCGGAAAGCGTCGCGCTCAGCAGCACCAGACCAAAGAAGCCAATCAGAGCGGTCGTACTGTGATCTTCGGACATTACTTCCTTATATCCTACTCAAACCTGCAAGAAGATGAACGCGCCATCAGCTCTCAGGCGCGTCAAGCGGCTCAGGCGGCTTCAGTTCGCGCATTCGGGCAGGCACGCCGACCGCGATGTGATTCGACGGCACATCGTGCGTCACAACGGCGCCGGCTGCCGTCCGCGCATGATCGGCGATGACAACTGGCGCGATCAGCAAGCTATCGCTGCCTATGAAGGCATGGTCGCCGATGATTGTCTTGTGCTTGCGCACGCCGTCATAATTGACCGTGATGGTGCCTGCGCCGATGTTCACGTCTTCGCCGATCTCAGCGTCGCCGATGTAGCTGAAATGTCCCATGCGCGTTTTGCGACCAAGCCGCGCGTTTTTCACCTCGCCAAAGTTGCCCAGATGCACGCCTTCGCACAGATACGCACCTTGCCGCAGATGTCCAAACGGTCCGATCTCCACGCGATCTTCGAGCGTCGCGCCTTCAATGACCGACGCCTTGATGTGGCAGTCATCGCCAATGCGCGAATCGATGATCAGCGAGTTGCTCTCTATCAGGCAGCGCTTGCCGATGACGGTCTCGCCGCGCAGCTGCACATTGGGATAGATGATGGTATCCATGCCGATCTGCACGCGCTCTTCGATGTAGGTTGTGGCAGGATCGATCAAGGTCACGCCGTTGAGCATGTGCTGCTCGTTGATCCGTCGCCGCAAGATCGCCTCGGCTTCCGCCAGATGCACGCGCGTGTTGACGCCGATCACTTCCTCAGGATCGCGCACTGCCACGCCAACCACGCGCCGACCGTCCGCCACGGCGATCTCGATCAAATCGGTCAGGTAATATTCGCCTTTCGATTTCGGCTGAATGCGCGTGAGCGCCTGCCAAAGCCATGCTGAATCGAAGACGTAGACGCCGGCGTTCAGCTCGCGGATAGCGCGCTGCTCAGGCGTGCATTCCGCCTCTTCCACAATGGCAGCGACGCTGCCATCGGCGGCGCGCACCACGCGACCGAAGCCGCGCGGCTCAGTCAAAGTGACGGTCAGCATGGCAAGGCTGCCTGCCGCGTTGGCGCGCTGCGCCGCGATCAGCTCTTGCAAGGTCTCAGGGCGCAACA
>DAOTWB010000287.1:0-7399 GCA_034436235.1 Anaerolineae bacterium | reverse complement strand
AGGCAGCGACTCTTGACCAAACGAATGCTCGCAACATGCCCGTCTTGTGGTCGTCAAGGCTGTTTCACATGGCTTGGCGATCAGCACTGGCCCGAAGCGGTGGCGCTACGGCTTGGCGTGCCGAGCGTGATGTCGCTGTGGAGCTGCCCGCACTGCTCTACGACGGTCAGCGAGCAAGCGCTGATCGATCCGAGCGCTGCAGAGGAAGAACAGGCGGAAGAGCTTCCCTTGCAAGGCGACGATAGCGCGCCGCTCTCTTACTTGACCTGCTGAAGGATGATCACTTCAGCCGCAGCGCCTACCTGCTGCGCAAAAGCCTGCGCTTCAAGGTAGGTGCTGCCATTGTGAGCGCTGCCCCAGTGACTCGGAATCACGTAGCGCGGACGCATCAAGCGGACTGCCTCAAGCGCCTCGCCTAGCGTCATGCTGTGGCTGCCGCCGATGGGCAGGATCAGGATGTCAGGGCGCAATTTCGCCATCTCAGGGATCACTCCGCTATCGCCGACGTAGTACAGATCGTGCTGATACATGCTGATCACGAAGCCGAGATGCTCAAGCGCTTGCGGATGTGCGGCGTTGTAGGCAGGCACGGCGCGGATCGAAGCGCGTCCGATGTTGAAGACCTGCCAAGGGCGTGCGCTGGTCGCGCCTTCGAAGTGCGCTGCCGCTGTGCGGCTGGCGATGATCTGGCTGTGATCGCCGCGAATCTTCTCCACATCCGCCGATGAGCAGTGATCGAAGTGATCGTGTGAGATCAGGATCACATCCGCCGTGTGATCAGGGCGCGTGATGCGCCATGGATCGATGTAGATGATCGGATCGCCCATCACGCGGAAGCTCGCATAGCCTAACCACTCGATTCGTTCCAGCATCGCCACAGCATCCGTTCAAGCGTTGAAGGTCAGGCGCTCGCCAAGCTGAACGCGCTCCAGCAGGGCAGGTTGCGCCTCGATCACGTATTGCGCGGCACGGCGCGGCGCGTATGCCAAGCGCCATGGCTTCGCTAGCGCTTTATCCACCACGCGCCCTTCGGCATCCAACCAGATCGCGGCAATAGGAAACGCCATGAACAGCATGTGAATGCTGGTCTCCAGCACGCTCTCGCGCCCGTAGACGAAGATCAGCCCTTCATCTTCGGCAAGGCTGCGTCTGAACATCAGTCCGCGCAGCCTGCACCAATAGCTGCTGCACCATTTGGCGCGCGCCAAAAGCACCTCGCCGCGCGCGTTACGCAAGGTGCGAAAGGCGCTCATGGCAGCCGCAAAACCTGCCCGACGAAGATGCGATTCGGATTGACGATGCCGTTCAGCGCCATCAGGACATTGATCGTTGTGCCGTAGCGCAACGAGATGCGGAACAAGTTCTCGCCGGGCTGCACTACGTGCGTGCGCGCGCCAATCGGCACGCCGGGGATGACCGTCGGCGCGACTGTGCCGCCCGGCGGATTGTTGCCCGGCCCCGGCACTGCCAGCACCTGCCCGATGACCAGCGCGTTTGGATTGACGATGCCGTTGAGCCGAATCAAGTACTGCACAGTCGTCCTGTAGCGCCGCGCGACCGCTTCGAGCGTATCGCCGCGTTGCATGATATACGTGCCAATGCCGTTGACGGTCGGTCCGTTCAGGATTGCCACGTCCACAGGCGCGGTCGGCGTGCCGAACAAGACGGGCTGCGTCGCGGTCGGCTGCGCTAATGGCACAGGGATCACCAGCTGCTGACCGATGCGCAGGAAAGCGTTGATGTTCAAGTTATTCAGGATCACGATAGCGTCCACGCGGCTGTTGAAACGCGCCGCAATGCCGATCAGTGTATCGCCTGCCACAACCGTGTAGTTGAGCCTGCCCGGCAACGCGCTCAACACATCGGAAGTCGGTGTTGGGAAGAACGGCGTGTTGGTGACGCGCGGAAGCGTGCCTTCGGGCGTTGGCGACGCGATGAAGCCTTCAGGCGTTGGCGAAGGCGGCTGCACAACTACAGTCGGCAGCACGCCTTCAGGCGTGGCAGTTGGCTGCACAGCGATAGGTGTGGCGGTCGGCAGCACGACCACAGGCGTCGAGGTCGGCAGCGTGCCGCTGGTCACCACAAGCGACGCATCGTCCACGTACACATGGTTGTGACGGACAGGCTCTAAGATGATGGCGCGGACGAAGACCGTGATCGTGTTCGCGGCAGCCACTGCGTTCACTGAGAGCTGACGGTACTCGTCGTAAAAGCGCTCAGGCGCTGACCAGACGATGGTGCTGCTGGTGCCGTTCGTGCCGCCTGTCGGATCGATGCCGACTTGCAGGCTGACGGCGGCAGGCTCAAGGCTTTGATCGGGATTATCGCGCGTGGTAGACCAGACGTTCAAAAAGGCGCTGAAGCGCAACGGCGCGCCTGCTGCCACGTTCACGCGCTGATAGATGCCGCCGTTGAAAGTCGCGAATAGCTCGAAGAATTCCTGCGCGCCGCTGCCTGTGCGCACGCGGTTCGGATTGCTGGCGCGGCGGTATTGCGGCGTGATGTTCGCCCAGGTTGGGTCGCCGGCGCCGCGCGAGGCGTTCCAAGGCGCCCAGCCGCTCGCCATGCGCCGATTCGCATCGCCATTGAACGGTTGATAGTCGCCTTCAAAGCCGGGATTTTGCAGCAGGTTGCCCTGTGCCGCAGCGCGCCGATCCGCTGGCACAGCCGCGCTGAGGGTGGCAAGCGCCAAGAGGATCACACTCATTAACCATCTGAACAGGTGCTTGTGGTGCAAGATAGCACACCCTCCCTACTGGATGAAGACTTTTCCGCGCCTCTAGTCTAGCAGCGAACGGCGAATCAGGCGAATTGAGAGCGGCGCGTACAAAAAGCGCCTGTTCTGCGTCTGAACAGGCGCTTGCGCATCGCGTTTTTGCCGCTTTAGAAGAGCTGCCGCGCCGCGCTGGCTGCCCAATCGAAGATCGGCGTGGCGAAGAACGTGCCGAGCAGCAGCACGCCGACCGTCGTCAAGCCCAGCGCCCACAGCATCGGCTGCCCGACCGCCACTGGCTGATCGTCCGCCTCGCTGCGATCCACGAACATCACCTTGATCACCACAAGGTAGTAGTAGAGCGCGATCATCGAGTTGACAATGCCTGCGATCGCCAGCCAGACCAAGCCAGCATCCACGGCGGCGCGGAACAGGAAAAACTTGCCGAAGAAGCCCGCCGCCGGCGGCACACCTGCCAATGAGAGCAAGGCGACCGTCATGACGAGCGCTAAGCCGAGATTGCGCCGCGCCAAGCCCGCCATATCCGAGATTTTCTCGCTGCCGCTGGCGCCGACGAACACGATCACCACGCCGAAAGCCGCCAAGTTGGTCAGGATGTACATCGCCATGTAGAAAGCGACCGCCGCAATGCCCAGTCCCGGCTGCACGCCCGGCTGCGCTGCGATAGCCGCCACGCCGATCAGCGCGTACCCTGCCTGCGCGATGGACGAGTAGGCCAGCAGCCGCTTGACGTTGCTCTGCACCAACGCGAACAAATTGCCGACCGTCATGGTCACCACAGCGATCATGGCGACGCTCTGCACCCAAAAGCGCGTCGGATCGTCGCCTTGAAAGACCACGATCAGGAAGCGTGCGAAGAGCGCGAAGCTGGCAGCCTTGCTCGCCACGCTGATGTAAGCGGTCACAGGCGTTGGCGCGCCTTCGTAGACGTCAGGCGTCCAGAAGTGGAACGGCACGGCGCTCAGCTTGAAGCCGAAGCCGACCAGCGTCATGACCAGCGCGATCAAGATCGGCACCAGCGTCTCAGGCGCAGGAGTGCCAGCTGAGAGCGCCGCCATACGCTCGCCGATAGCGTAGAAATTGGTGGCGCTCGTGAAGCCGTACAGCAAGCTGAAGCCGTAGAGCATGATCGCCGAAGTGAAGCCGCCGAACAGGAAGTACTTCACGCCTGCCTCAGCCGAGCGCGGACTCTTGACCAAAAAGCCTGAGAGGATGTACAAGCTGATCGAGAGCGTCTCAAGGGCGAGGAACGCCATGATCAGGTCAGCGGCGCCTGCCATCAGGATGCCGCCGAGCGTCGCCACGACGAGGACGGCGTAAAACTCGCCCATGCGTCCGATCTGCGGCGCGTCGAGCGTGATCAAGCAGACGATGCCGCCTGCCAAGAGCGTAATGACCGTGAAGATTTGCGTCATGCCGTCGAAGCGAAACATGCCGCCCAGCACCAACTGCTCGCTGGCGTTGCTCGGCGGCGGCACGATCAGCGACACCAGCGCGATGCCGAACAGGCTCAAGCCGACGATCAGACCGATCTGGCGGCGGCGGCTGGCAGGGAAGAAGGCGTCCATTAAGCCGCTCGCCACTGCGAGGACGGTCATCAGGATCGCAGGCAAGGCTGCCAGCAAGTTGGTGGTCGGATCGCTATTCAGGACAATGGTTGTGGTGATGGTCTCCATAGTTTATCTCCCTGCCAGCGCGGTAAGAATTGGCTGTATGCCGCCTTCGAGCATACCGGTCATGAAGCGCGGGAAGACGCCCAGCAAGACCAAGAAGACGACCAACAGCGCCAACGCCGTCTTATCAATGATGGTCACGCCGCGCACCTCTGGGAAGCGCTGCGCGTTGAACTCGCCGAAGAAGACCAACTGCGTCACTTTCAGCACGTAGCCTGCCGTCAGGATGATGCCCAAGACCGTGATCATCGCCAAGATCGGATAGTAGTCGAAGGTCGGGAAGTACGCCAAGCGCAGCGGCGACGTCGCGCCATTGGCGAAGACCGGCCCTGCCCACAAGCCTTGCATGATCGGGAACTCTGCCACGAAGCCGCTCAAGCCGGGCATTCCCATCGAGACCAAGCCGCCGATGATGAAAGCGAACGCCACGAACGGCATCCGCTTGCCGAAGCCGCCTAACGACGGAATATCGCGCGTATGCGCTTGGTCGTAGACCATGCCGACGCACGAGAAGAACAGCGCCGTCATCACGCCATGGCTGAACATCTGCAAGCCTGCGCCTGTCAAGCCTTGCACGCTCATCGTGCTGATGCCCATGATCACCAAGCCCATGTGGCTGACCGACGAGAAGCCGATCACATATTTGAAGTCGCGCTGACGGTAAGCGATGAACGCGCCGTAGACCACGTTGACCGCCGCTAGAAGGATGATCCACGGCAGATGCACCTTTGCGCCTTCAGGCAAAAGCTGCACGCCAACGCGCAGCGCGGCATAGGCGCCCAGCTTCATCAGCACGCCTGCGTGGATCATCGAGACGGCGGTCGGCGCTGCCACGTGACCATCAGGCGACCAGTTGTGGAACGGAAACATGCCCGCCAACACGCCAAAGCCGATGAAGATCAGCGGAAACCACAGCTTGGCGACGCTCACGCCGCCGGCAGGCGTGATATCGAACGGACCGATGGCGCCGGTCAGCAAGCGCCAGCGCGAGGCAGCTTCGAAGTGATAGAAATCGAAGCTATAGGCAGGCGCCTCGGGATTGTTCAGCACTTGCCGCAACTGCGCTAAGCGCTGCGGATTCTCAGCGAAGAATGAGCCTGCCGAGAAGTACATCACCAGCAAGCCGATCAACGCCACAAACGAGCCGACGAGGATGTAGAGCGTCAGCTTCATCGCCGCGTATTCGCGGATCGGCTTCCAGCCCCAGCCGGCGATCAAGAAATACATCGGGAAGATGGCGAACTCGTACCAGAAGAAGAGCAGGAACATATCCAGCGAGACGAACACGCCATAGACGCCTGCCACCAAGAGCAGGAAGAACGCCATGAACTCTCGCGTGCGCTCTTCGATCTTCCATGAGATCAGCACGCCGCAGAAGGCTGCCAAACCTGTCAGCAAGACCATCGGCGCCGTTGTGCCGTCTGCGCCGACATGATAGTAAATGCCCAGCGCCGGCACCCACGGCAGATTGATCTCCTGCACAAAGTGTGAGAGACCGCGTGCGCCTTTCTCGGCTGCCGCCGCCAGCGCTGACGGCGTGCTTGCCTCGATATAGACGAGGAACGAAAGCACCAAGCAGACGCCTGTTGAAAAGGCAGCCAACAGGCGCACCTCTGTTTTTTGTTCGTCTTTGAGCGCCAGCAGCATGAAGAGCGCTGCTGCAATCGGGACGACGAGAACTGCTGTCAGTAACATGCTTTTCCTACCTGAGTCAACTGCCTAGAAGCCGCGTCACTGCTTGGTTGATGATCTCGACGATCCAATTCGGGTACAAGCCGGTGATCAGGATCAGCACCACCAAAGGCGAGAGCGCCAACACCTCGCGGAACTCGATCTCCAGCGCGTGTCCGCGCCAGTGCGCATTGGTCGGACCGTACAGCACAGCGCGAATGCCTTTCAGGATGTACGCGCCCGTCAGGAACAGACCGATCATGGCGACGGCTACCCAGAACGGGAAAATCCACCAGCTGCCTGCCACCACTTGGAACTCGCTCACGAAGCCTGCCAAGCCCGGCAAGCCCAAGCTCGCCATGCTGGTGAAGATCAGCAAGCCGCCGTAAACAGGCGCCAAAGCGAACAGACCGCCGAACTCGCGCAGATCGCGCGTGTGCGCCTTGTGATAGAGCGCGCCGACCAACAAGAACATGCCCGCCGAGCTGAGTCCGTGCGTGAACATCTGCAGGACTGCGCCGTTGGTCGCCATGGTGACCGAGCGCTGGACGATCTCGCCATTCTCGAAGGTCGCGCCCGTCAGCAGCGAATTGTAAACCGCTGCGAAGGCTGCAATGCCCAGCACCACGAAGCCCATGTGATTGACCGAGCTGTAGGCGACCAGACGCTTGAAGTCGTTCATGCCCCAAGCGGCGAGCGCGCCGAAGATGATGCCGCCTACGGCGAGCGCGGCGAGGAACGGTGCAAAGGCTTGCGCCTCAGCCGGGAAGAGCGGCACGACCAAGCGCAGGAAGCCATACGCGCCCAGCTTGAGCAAAATGCCCGCGAGGAGCATCGAGCCTGCTGTGGGCGCCTCAGTGTGCGCATCGGGCAGCCAAGTGTGGAATGGGAAGATCGGTACTTTGATGGCGAACGCCACGAAGAACGCCGCGAAGATCAAGCCTTTCACCAAGCCTAGATCGGCGCCGAAGGGGAAGGTGAGCGGCTGCCCTGCCGCGTTCAAGCCGCGCGGGAAAGTCGCCAGCAGCGTCGGAATGTCCATCGTGCCTGCCATGATGCCGATCAGCTGCAGCGAGAGCAGCAAGCCAAGCGAGCCTGCCATCGTGTACAAGAAGAACTTGAACGAGGCATATTGCCGATCTTTGCCGCCCCAGTAGTTGATAAGGAAGTACATCGGCACTAGACCGATTTCCCAGAAGATGAAGAAGATGATCAGGTCGAGCGCGACGAACAGACCGATCACGCCCATCTCGAGGAACAGGAAGAGCGCCATATGCTCATGGACGTGATCGGTCACCTCGAAGCTGATCAAGATCGCCAA
>DAOTWB010000286.1:0-9257 GCA_034436235.1 Anaerolineae bacterium | reverse complement strand
GCGCACAAGCTGCAATACACACATCCTGCGCAGCGCGCCGTGCGCGTCTTATACCAGAACGCCATTGAGCTGCTGGATAAGGCGCCGCCTGAGCGCCGTGAAGACGTGCTGCGCGGCGGCTTGGCGATCAACGCGCTGGAGCTGGATCGCCCTGAGTTCAAAGTGCGCTTCTTTCATCACCTGTTGCAAGAATACTTCGCAGCGCGTCTGTTGGCGCGCTCACCAGAGCCGCACTTGGCGCGCAGTGCGTGGCGCGCGCGCGATATCCGTCCATCGCTAGATGAAGTGCTGCGGGCGCTATCGCCTGTCGAGCCATTGCCGCCATCACCTAGCACAGGCTGGGAAGTCTCGATGATCTTGGCAGCAGCTATGACAGCCGATCAGGAGAAATTCGTGCGCGATCTGATCGAGCCGAATTTGCCGCTTGCTGCCTATTGCGCTGCCGCGCCTGACGTCAAGGTCAGCCCTGCGCTGCGCGCTGAGCTGGCTGAGCGTTTGATCGCGCGCAGCAGCGATCCTGAAGCGGACTTGCGCGCGCGGATCGCTGCCGGCAAGGCGCTAGGCGACTTGGGCGATCCGCGTTTTGCGCCGCGGCAAGGCGCAGTGCGCTTCGTCGTGCCGCCGTTGAGCGCTATACGCGGCGGCGCCTATCAGATCGGCAGCGCTGAAGCGGACGATGAGCAACCGATTCACACAGTGCAGATCGCTGACTTTCAGATCGGGCAGTTTCCGATCACCAACGCTGAGTATCGGCTGTTCATCGAGGCAGGCGGCTATGAAGATGAACGCTGGTGGCAGAGCGAAGCGGCGCGCCGTTGGCTGAGCGGCTCGGAAGATTACGCGCTTGACAAAGCAGCTTGGCGGCAACGCATAGCGGAACGGCGCGCTATGCTGCGCGACGGTCGCCTGCAGGCGCAATTTGAGCGCGGCGAGATCACACAAGCGCAATTTGAGAGTCGCAAGCGTCTGGCGGAGCTCTCGGAAGAAGCCTTTGAGGCGGAACTCGACTCGTGGTATCCGAAAGGCAGGCGCGCTGAGCCGTTCTATTGGCAGGATACGCGCTTCAACACGCCGACTCAGCCAGTGGTCGGCGTGACGTGGTATGAAGCGCAAGCCTATTGCGCTTGGTTAGCATATCACAGCAGTTTGCCTGTGCGCTTGCCAACTGAGGCAGAGCGCGAAGTGGCTACGCGCGGCGCTGAGATGCGGCGCTACGCTTACGGCGCCGAGCCGAATGCCGCTTGCGCCAACACTGCCGAGACACACATCGGCGCGACGACGCCAATTGGCATTTTCCCGTGCGGCGCGACGCCTGAGAACGTCCACGATCTGAGCGGCAACATCTGGGAATGGACGAGCAGCTTGTACCGTCCATATCCTTATCGCGCTGACGACGGTCGCGAGGATGCGACCGTGCCCGATGAATATCGCGCGGTGCGCGGCGGCTCATGGTATCATCGCGCATTTCAGGCGCGTGGCGCGTATCGCGGCGCGCTCTACCGTCCCTATCACGCGAACGACAACGTCGGCTTCCGAATTGTGATCGGCTGAGCGAGTCCGTCAAGCGTCTAGAAAACGCATAGAGCAAGCGCGGCGTTTGGCTTTATAATGAGCGGTGATCTTTGCCACAAGATAGGTTGTGTATGAACACGCACCACACTGCTCACGAAGAGACTGATCAGCTGCAATACGAGCAGTACGCGCCGAAGCGGCGCCCTGCGCCAAGACCGATCGCTGAATGGAAGCCGACAGTCAAGCGCGCCGAGCCGCTCATGCCCGACTCAGTTGAAGCGGCTGAGCTGACTCGTCCTACCTTGCCGCCGACTCAGCCGTTGCGCGCTGTGCCGTCTTTCGTGCCGCTGATACTGCCGCCTGAGCGCAGAACTATGCCGTCACGCCGTCGCAACCTGCTCCTGCCGCTGATCGGCATTGCGCTGAGCTGCGCTGCTACGCTCTTCTTCGCGCTGTTCATCGCCTGGCAGCTGCTGAGCGGCAGCGCGCACGAGCGTGGCGCGAGCGCAGCGCTGGTCGCCACGCCTACGCTGAGCATCGCCACATTTCCGCCGCCGACCACGCCGCCTGAGTTGCTGATCCAGCCTTGGAATGGCACTGAACGCTTCACCATCTTGCTGCTCGGCTTGGATAAGCGTCCAAATGATCGCGGCACAGCCTTTCGCACGGACTCGATGATCCTGATCAGCCTCGATCCTGCCACGCGCAGCATTGGCGTGTTGAGTATTCCGCGCGATCTGTATGTCGAGATTCCACGCGATACGGTCATTGGTCAGAGCTATGGCTTTCAGCGTATCAACACGGCGTATTTTTTAGGCGAGCGCGTCAGGGAAGGCTATGGCGCGCTCTTGGCGATGCAGGCTGTGCAATACAATCTAGGCATCCGCATTCACGATTACATCGTCTTCGATTTTCAAGCGGTCATCGCGGCGATTGACGCCATCGGCGGCGTTGAGATCGACGTGCCGCGCGCGATCGTGGATTACGCCTATCCTGATATGTACACCAATGGCTACGATCCGCTCTACATTCCTGCAGGCAGGCAATGGATGAATGGCGAACTCGCTTTGAAATACGCGCGTTCGCGGCACGATAGCAGCGACTTCGACCGCGCGCGCCGTCAACAGCAAGTGATCGCGGCAGTTCGCGAGCGCATCCTGCGCTTCGAGATGCTGCCGCAGCTGCTCTTGCAGGCGAGCAATCTTTGGGCGGCGCTCAGCGCGCACGTGCGCAGCCGCTTGACGCTTGAGCAGTGGATTCAGCTGGCGCTCTACGCCAAAGATGTGCCGAGCGAGAACATTCGCTATGGCGTGCTGGATGGACGCTATGTGCAGCCGATGCTGTGGAATGGCATGTCAGTGCTTGCACCGAATCGCGCTGTGATCGGCAACTTGCTGGTGGAAGTCTTCGGCGCGAATTACAATCGGTGAGAAGGTACGTTCCATATGCCGAAGCGACGCTCGCCGCGCAATAAAACGCTGGTGCTTTCAGAAGAAGAGCGAGAGCGCTATCGTCAAAGTCTGCTACGCTTGGCTGCGCCTGCCTCAGTTGAACTGTTGCGCGATCAGATCATCTGTCAGGACGTTTTTGAGGCAGCGCCTTACCTGCCTGAGCAGTTCGTTGACCTTCTGATCGTCGATCCGCCCTACAATTTGACGAAGCAATTCGGCGAGCGCCACTTCCAACAGCGCTCTGATGACGAATACACGGTGTGGACGGAAAAATGGCTCTCTGCGCTGCGCCACACGCTCAAACCGAACGCTTCTGTGTATGTGTGCAGCGATTGGCGCACATCCGCGATTTTATACAATGTGCTGCGCCGTCATTTCATCATCAGGAATCGCATTACGTGGGCGCGCGATAAAGGACGCGGCGCTAAGATGAACTGGAAGAATAACGCAGAAGACATTTGGTTCTGCACAGTCGGTCAGGATTATTACTTTGATGTTGAGTCGGTCAAAGTGCGCCGTAAAGTGATCGCGCCATACCGCACTGAAGATGGCGCACCTAAGGATTGGCTTGAGACTGAAGCAGGCAATTTCCGTCTCACGTATCCATCAAATATTTGGACAGACCTGACTGTGCCGTTTTGGTCTATGTCTGAGAATACGGAACATCCTGCCCAGAAGCCTGAGAAGCTGATTGCCAAGCTGGTGCTGGCGAGCAGCGCGCCGAATGCGCTGGTGCTTGATCCGTTTCTTGGCTCTGGCACAACAGCCGTTGTGGCAAGAAAGCTGGGCAGACAATTCGTTGGCATTGAGATAGATGCGCTGTATTGCTGCATCGCTCAAAAGCGGTTGCACATGGCAGAGAGCGACCTGCGCATTCAAGGTTATCAAGATGGCGTGTTTCTAGAACGCAACACATCTTCTAAGCCAACTGCACCAAATGCATCAGACGAGCAGCTCAGTTTATTTTTGGACGGTTGACACAAGTGCGCAGTGCACTCTTTTACTCAGATGCTCATAAGCTGATTGAGCAGCGCACTGCGGCTTTGCTCCAACGTTCGCCTGAGCTTCTCTCTGAACACACAGCTGAAAGCACGCGCGCAGTCGGCGATGCTGTGCAGGCGTTTCTCAGTCGGCATTTTGAGCAATCACTTGGCGAGTTGGCACGCAGCTATCAAACGGACTTCGCACGGCGCGCCATGGCAGATATCGCCTTCGAAGATCAAGATGGCATGTACTATCTCGTGGATATTAAGACTCATCGTCTCGATACACGTTTCAACATGCCAAATCTCACCTCAGTAGAACGCCTTGCGCGTCTGTACGAAGATGATCGAAATGTTTTTGCATTGCTCATAGTTGATTACACAGTGATCGATAATGCACTCCAAATCGCAGCCGTCCGTTTTTTTCCAATTGAATTTCTGGCATGGGAATGCCTGACGATCGGCGCACTGGGCTGGGGACAAATTCAGATTGCTGACGCAAACCGCCTCGTCCTTCAAAAACAGTCGCGGCGCACGTGGATGTTGAGTCTTTGTGAGCATGTGCTGCGTTTTTATCCGCGCGAGATCGCCAAGATCAACGAGCGGATAGCGCACTTTGAGCGCATGCAGCGCGCATGGTCAGTGCGCGCTGACCTGTGGATGTGAAAAAGGCGAGGATGCTTTCCTCGCCTTCGTGACTCACTGGTCCTTTTTCTCGGCTTGGCGTTTCGCTAACTCGCGTGCGACCAGCTCGCGGCGCAAGATTTTCAAGACAGGCGTCTTAGGCAGCTCGTCAATGAACTCGATGCGCGTCGGCACTTCGTAGCGCGCTAACTTTTGCGAAGCGAAGTCAATCAGCTCTTTCTCGGTCACCTTGTGATTCGGCTTCAGCACAACCCACGCCTTCAGCGCCTCTTGTCCCTCTTTCTCAGGATGCGGAATAGCTGCCACGCCGACCTCTTGTACAGCGTGATGCTCTGCCAGCACTTTCTCCACGTTGTTCGGATAGACATTGAAGCCGCCGATCAGCGCCATGTCTTTCTTGCGATCCACGATGAAGAAGTAGCCGTCTTCATCCATGTAAGCGATATCGCCTGTGAAAAGCCACTTGCGACCATCAGGCATCAGCCGTAGCACATTTTCCGTCTCGGCAGGCATGTTGTGATAGCCGATCATCAGCGTCGGCGACCAGACGACCAGCTCGCCTTCCTTGCCGATAGGCATCTCCGTCAAGCCGTCGTCCAAGCTGACGATCTTCATCTCGACATCAGGCAGCGGAATGCCAATGCTGCCCGTCTTGTTCTCGCCGTAAAGCGGATTGACGCAAACGGCGACCGCCGTCTCGCTCATGCCGTAGCCTTCCGAGAGCTTGCTGCCTGTCAGCTCTTCGAAGCGGCGCTTGGTGGCAGGCGGCAACGGCGCTGAGCCGCTGATGCAAGCGCGGATCGAGCGCAGGTCATACTTGCCCTTTGCCACGTCAGGATTGTTGTTGATGGCGTTGTACATGGCAGGCACGCCCATAAAGATGGTCGGCTTGTAAGCGTGAATGACTTCCAGCACTTCCTTAATCTCGCGCGGATTAGCCACCATCAACATGCTGGCGCCCAGCGAGACCGCAAAGCACATCACTGAGATCATGCCGAAGACGTGGAAGAGCGGAATGGCTGCCATGAAGACTTCTTTGCCTTGTTCCACCTTGCCCAAAAAGGCGCGGCATTGCAGCGTGTTGCAGACGAGCGCCTGATGTGTGGCGATGGCGCCTTTTGGCACGCCTGTTGTGCCGCCCGTGTACTGGAAAATGGCAGGATCGTCAGGACGCACCTCGACGCTGACGCGCTTGCCCTTGTACTTCGCCAGCAGGTCAGGCAAGGCGTAATCAACAGGATGTTTCTCAATGCGATGACCGCCTTTTTTCTCCTTTGCCACTGTGAATAGGAAAGCAGCCAATGGCGGCAGGTATTCCTTGATGTTGGTCACGATCACATTCTTCACATCGGTCTGATGCTGGATTTGCTTGACCGTGTTGTAGAACAAGCTGAGCGTGATGACGGTTGTGGCGCCGCTATCTTTGAGCTGCTCTGCCATGCGCGCCGCAGGATAGGTCGGATTGACGGCGACGACCACGCCGCCCGCCTTCAGCACACCGAAAAAGCTGATCACGAACTGCGCGCAATTCGGCAAGACCAATCCAACGCGGTCGCCTTTGTTCAGACCCATGTCCACCAGCGCGGCAGCTAGCGCGTCCACTTGCTCGTTCAGCGCGCGATAGTTCAGCACAGCCTTTTGGCGTCCAACTGCAGGCAAGTGCGCTGAAGTGACAATGGCAGGATTGTTCGGCAGCTCAGCGGCGGCATCCACAAGGAACTGATAGATCGGATGTCTTGGATACGGCTCAAGGCTGTGCGGCACGCCTGAATCGTAGCGCTTCAGCCAAGGTTTTTCGGCATAAGTGACAGTAGACATAGCTCGTAACGACCTCTGTAAGCTACAAAAGGATAGTTTGAGAGAAAAGTGTAGCGGATTTCGCGCTTGAGTCAATGTGAAGCCGCGCCAAGTGCGTCAATATGTGATAGGATTCATGGCGCAGCGGCAAGCACAAGTGAGGTTTTTGCAATGGCATCGAGTGGAACGACTGCGCTGAGCGCGCCAAGATTGCGCGCCGCGCCGAGCGTCAATGCGCCGATCATCGCTACATTGGCTGAGAATACTCCTGTGAGCATCCTCGCCCAAGCAGGCGATTGGCTGCACGTGCGCGTCGAAGGACGCGAAGGCTATCTGTTCGCCGATTGCGTGCAAGTTCAGCCGACTGCGCAGCGCTTTGGCAAGGTCAACACGCGCGACGGCTTGAACTTGCGGCGCGCGCCTGCCACCACACAGCCGATCTTGCGCGTCCTGAGCTTCGATACGGAGCTAGAAGTGCTGGGCGAGCCGACCGATGGCTGGTTGCGCGTCCGCTTTGGCGAGATCGAAGGTTTTGTGGCGGCGCAATACGTCACTATCATCGAGTCGCGCCCTGAAGAATCGCCGATTCGCATTCCGCCGCTGGAAGAACAGACTATCGGCGCGCCGCCCAACTTGATTCCACCTTTGGTTCGCGGCGTTCACGCCTCAGCTGGCGGCTGGCTGCCCAGCGATAAAGAATTGATACTGATCCGAGCCAATAACATCGGCGCTGTGATGATCGTCGCCTATGAAGCAGGTCAGGCGCGGCACGCTATCACGCTCTTTCGCGGCGTCGGCGTGCAGCACTTCGTGATTCGCGCCGCTACGCATACGCCGCTCAGCGCCGATCCAAATATCTTCATCAACGCCACGCTGCCCATCCTGCGCGAGTATCAGGAAGCGCTCGGCGGCGCGCCGTTCATCATTCAAATTCACAATGAGCCGAACTTGCGCCAAGAAGGCTGGCAAAGCGCTTGGGCAGACGGTCAAGGCTTCACAACATGGTTCATGAGCGTGCTGAGTGCCTACAGGCAGGCTTTTCCGACCGCCAAGCTCGGCTTTCCCGCTCTCTCGCCCGGCATTGATGTGTTCGGCGTGCGCCTTGCCGAGACGACGTTCATGGCGCAGAGCCTTGAGGCAGTGAGCGCTGCTGATTGGTTCGCCGTTCACGCCTATTGGCAGCAGCCCGATGGCAGCGATCTGATCACGCCCGTGGCGCAATGGCGCGCTTGGGCGCAAGGCAAGCCGATCATCGCCACTGAGGTCGGTCCGTCGGATCGCACGCCTGTGACTGCCTCGGCAGTGCGGCGCGCCTATGCGCGCTTCGCCAGCATCGGCATTCCGATGCTGGCATGGCTTTTACAAGGCGCAGGCGCTTGGCACAACGCCGATTGGACGTTGCACGATATCCGCATCTGAGGTCGCCTGCCATGCGCCGTCTGCTGATCGCTGTGTTCAGCGCGCTCAGCTTGCTCGCCTGCACGTTGACCGCTTCCAATATGCCGACGCTGCTGAACGTCCAACTGCCAACTGCCACGCCGACGCCGCTGCGCACGCTGAGCGCGCCAAACCTGCGCTATGACCTTCCGAGCGATCCGAGCGTGCAGGCGCTGCGCGCCGAAGTGCAGAATGACCGTCTGATGCACACGCTCAGCCGTTTGGTCAGCTTTGGCACGCGGCATGTCCTCTCGCCTGTAGATCGTCCTGATCGCGGCATCGGCGCCGCTCGCGATTGGCTCTTTCAAGCCTTTGAGCGCGTCCGCATGGCACATTCGCGTAAATCTATTCAGGTCTGGACTCAGCCGTTTGTCTTCACATGGCAGGGCAGGCAAATTCGCGCTGAGAATGTGGTGGCAGTTCTGCAGGGCAGCATGGCAGGCGCAGGCGTGTATGTGATCGGCGCGCACTACGATAGCATCGGCACGCCGCCGAGCGACGGCGACGCTTATGCGCCGGGCGCTAACGATAACGGCTCAGGCGTGGCGGCGCTTCTGGAGATCATGCACATCATGGCAGGGCAACCGCATCGCGCCACGCTGATCTTCGTCGCCTTCGCCGCCGAGGAAACGGGTCGGCAGGGCAGCCTCGCTTTTGTGGAGCATTACCTGCAATGGCATGTGCCGCCGAGCGCGCTGCGCGGAATGCTCAACCTAGATATGTTGGGCAGCGTGCGCGATGCCAACGGTCGCGCCGATTGGCGGACGCTGCGCTTGTTCTCAGCTGAGCCGAACGACTCGCCTTCGCGCCAATTGGCGCGCCAAGTGGCGCTCGCCATCAGCGCGTATACGGACGAAGTGCTGCCTGTTTTGCAATCTTCTGAAGATCGCGTCGGACGCTGGGGCGATCAAATGAGCTTCAGCGCAGCAGGCTACGCGGCAGTGCGCTTGATCCAAAGCCTTGAAGATCATACGCGGCAGCACAACGCGCGCGACACGCTCGACGGCATTGACCTCGATTACCTGATGCGCACTACGCGCGCCGCCTTGACCGCCGTCGCCGTGCTGAGCGGCGGCTTGCCGCCACCTGATCCGATCGGCATCGCGCTCAGTCGCCTGCCGAGCGGCTATCAATTGACGTGGACTGCCGTGCCTGAGGCGAGCGCCTATCTCATCGCGCTGCGCCGCGCTGCATCGCTCGGCTACGATACCGTGCTGCACGTGAGCGCTGCGCCGCTCGTCTGGGATCAATTCGCGCGCTACGAGACGCTCGCCATCGCCGCAGTGGACGCCGACGGTCGTTTTGGCGGCTTCTCGCCTGAGCTGCGCATACGCGATCTGCTGCGCTAGACGCTTGTGCGCTGTGACTCAGGCTGCGCGCTGCTGACCGCTTTCACAGCGCGCCACGGCGCTTCCCAATCGCGGCGAATGCC
>DAOTWB010000285.1:0-6912 GCA_034436235.1 Anaerolineae bacterium | reverse complement strand
AGCCTGACGCAGCAAGGCGTGCCGATCCTGACCGAGCCGCCAACAGAGCGCGTTGAGCTTGCCGATCCAATTGACGCCAGCGACCTGCTGCTGGACGAAGAACTCGCCGATCTCGATGAGCTGGATGCGCTCGGTCTCGACCTGATCGAGGATGACGGCTATCAGCAGGCGATTGAGACGGATGACGTGGTCGGCTTGTATTTGAAAGAAGCCGGACGCGTGCCGCTGCTGAGCGCTGAGGAAGAAGTGCGCCTTGCCAAACGCATGGAGCGCGGACGGCAAGCTGAGGCGCGCTTGGCTGAATACGGCGTCCGTCTCTCGGGCGATGAGCGCACTGACCTTGAGCGCTTGGTTGAGGAAGGTCTGGCGGCACAAGAGCATTTGATCAAAGCGAACTCGCGCTTGGTGATCAGCGTGGCGAAGAAATACACAGGGCGCGGCGTGCCATTTCTCGACCTGATCCAAGAAGGCAACATCGGCTTGATTCGCGCGGCGCGCAAATTCGAGTATCAGCGCGGGCATAAGTTCAGCACGTATGCCACATGGTGGATTCGCCAAGCGGTCAGCCGCGCCGTCGCCGATCAAGGGCGCACTATTCGCGTGCCTGTCCATATGGGCGATCAGATCAACCGTCTGCGGCGCGTCACGCTCAGCCTGACGCAGCTGCTCGGGCGCGAGCCGACGATGGACGAGATCGCTGAGGCGATGGAGACGACGCCTGATAAAATCAGCGTCTTGCTGGAAATCTCGCGCCGTCCGATCAGCCTTGAGGCGCCAACCGATGAGGACGAAGAGACCGAGATCGGCGACTTTGTGCAAGACACGCGCGAACTCTCTCCTTCCGAGGTCACCGATCGCGAGATGCTGCGCCATCACCTGACCGAGGCGCTCAACCGCTTGCCCGAGCGCGAAGCGCACATCTTGCGCCTGCGCTACGGTCTGGAAGATGGCGAGATGCACACGCTGGAAGAAGTCGGCAGGGCAATCGGCGTCACGCGCGAGCGCGTGCGCCAGCTGGAAGCACAAGCGCTCAATCGGCTGCGCCGCTCATCGTCGCACCACATCCTGAAAGACTTCTTGGTCGATCAGGAGTGAGCGCGATGCGCACTGAACGTCCGCCGTATATTTTGATCGCGCTGCTGCTGGGCAGCGGCGGCTATCTGTTGCTGCGCAACTTCCGCCTGCTGCCAGAAGTGGATTTGACGCCTTACGCGCCTTTGCTGCTGGTCTTGCTGGGCGTCCAGCTTTTGCTGCGCGGCGATCTAGGCATCAGCTGGGCAGCGCAAGCCTTTGGCATCACGCGCGGCACAGTGCGCGCTGCCAGTCTGGAAGCCTACAGCGGCGAGCTGGATATCAAGCTGCGCGCGCTACGCCGCGAAGGTCGCCTGATCGCAGGCAGTTACACAGCGCGCTCGCGTCCTGATCTGGCAGTGCGCGGCGAGACGGCGCGCCTGACCATGCAACGCGGACGCACGTGGCTTTTCTCGATTGCCGATTGGGAAGTCGGCTTGGCGCGCGACCTGCCTTGGAACATCTTGCTGAGCGCATTTCTGGGCGAGATCGAGGTCGATCTGCGCGGCATCCCGATCAATCGCGCAGAGTTGGGCAGCGGCTTCGGCGATATTCGCTTGGTGCTGCCAGAGCTAGTTGGGCAGGGCGTGCGCGCTTTTTCCACCTTTGGCAACGTGACGGCAGCCGTGCCTGAAGGCTGCGCTGCCATTGTGCGCGTGCGCAGCAAGCCATTCGCGCGTGTGCAGATTGATGAGCGGCATTTCGTGCGCCTTGCCGATGACCTGTACGCTACGTTGAATCACGCTGAGGCGGCGCGTCCGATCTACGCTGAGATCGGCAGCACATTCGGCACGCTGCGCTTGCTCAGCGTCGCGGCAGGGCAGGTTTGATCGCCTGCCGCTACACGAGCGGAAAATATGGCGTCACGCGGATGATCTTGCTCTGAAAGTTGGTCACATAGTTGTTCAGGCGCTCGCGGAGCGCTTTCCACTCAGGATGTTCGAGGATCGCGCGCGCCGCCCTGTAATCTTCGGCAATGCCGCCCAACAGAATGGTCGGACGCTTGCCATACATGGTGTACCAGCTCTCAGTCGGCTCTAAGCCGAGCTTGCTCAAGCCGGGCGACAGCTCGCGGACGAGGAACTCGAAGTAATCCTGATCGCGGCCGGGCAAAATATCGTAGGTCAAAATCAATCTGACTTGCATCAGGCGCTTTGCTCCATCACCACAACTTGCGTTTGTTCAGGCAGGTTGCTGGCAGTCACTTTGAAGACCTGCTCTTGTTGCACGCGGCTGACGCCAAGCTCGCGCAGGAAGCGCTCTAGCGGATCGAGCGTCAGCGTGCTGTTCGGCAGCTGGTAGTGCATCGGTATCACATAGTTCGGCTCTAGCAGGCTGATCACCTCAACGGCTTGCGTAGCGTTCAGTCCGCCGCCGCCGCCAACAGGCACCAGCGCCACATGCACGCTCTCCAGCGCTTCGATCACGGCTTGCGGCGGAATGTGATCCAGATCGCCTAGGTGTGCCACGCGCAAGCCGTCGAAATCGAAGACATAAGCGATGTTCGGCTTGGGCGATTTTTGGGCTGTGTTGTGCATTGCCACGCCGATGATGAACACGCCGCCGATCTCATACTCGCCTGCGCCGTGAATCACGCGCTGCACGCCTTTCACGCCTTCTGCATAGCTATGTCCGTGCGCCAGATGGCTGATGGTGACAATTTCCGCGCGCAGCTTTGGCACTACCAAGCCTAAGTGACCGTCGAATGGATCGGTGATCACTGACGCCTTGCCGCGCTCTGCCAGCCGAAAGCAGCTATGTCCGTACCATGTGATTTCCATGCGATTGTCGAGTCTTTCTATGCTGTGTTCGCTAATGCGAACCGATACGCGCTATTCTAGCGCAGCTTGACTAGGTGAACAAGGCGTGGTGTGCGCACTTCTGCTACAATGTCTGGCGCGCGGCGCGCACAGAAAGGCAGTTTGTTTTATGACAGATACGACGGCGTTAACGCAGCTCTCATTGGTGCAAGCGGCGCAGGCGATCGGAGCGCGCCAACTCTCGCCGCTCGCCTTGACCGAAGCGTACTTACAGCGCATTGAAGCGCTCAATCCGCAGCTGAACGCTTTCCTGACCGTGACAGCAGATCATGCGCGAGCGAGCGCGCGCAAAGCTGAAGCAGCCTTGCACAGCAGCGGCAGATACAGCGCGCTGCACGGCGTGCCATTCGCCTTGAAAGACTTGTACGAGACGAAGGGCATTCGCACGACCGCCGGCGCAAAGTTTTGGTCAGACCGAGTGCCGCAGCGCAGCGCTCACTTGGTCGAGCTTCTAGAACAGCGCGGCGCGGTGCTGCTCGGCAAGCTGAACATGCACGAGATCGCGCTGGGCGTGCTGACCGACAATCCGTATTATGGCGCGTGCCGCAATCCGTACAATCTCGCCTATTCAGTAGGCGGCTCAAGCGGCGGCTCTGCGGCGGCGGTCGCGGCGCAGTTGTGCGTAGCGGCGCTGGGCAGCGATACGCGCGGCTCGATCCGCATCCCTGCCGCGCTGTGCGGCGTAGTTGGCTTGAAGCCGAGCTACGGACGCCTGAGCGTGCGCGGCATGTTGCCACTGAGCTACTCGCTCGATCACGCGGGAACGCTGACGCGCACTGTGGAAGACGCGGCGCTGCTGATGGCGTGGCTCTCTGAGTACGATAGAGACGATCCTTACGCGGTCAGGTTTGCTGAGGACGACTTTCTCTCAGAACTCGATCATGGCGTGAGCGATTGGTACATCGCGCTTGCCGATGATGAGTACTTCAACGATTGCGAGCCTGAGATTCAGCAGGCAGTGCGCGCGGCAGCCGCTGTTTTTGAAGCGCTTGGCGCGCAAGTGGTGCCGCTGAGAGCGGAAGCGCGCCTGAACGTCAAAGAGACGACACAGCTGAGCCGCACGCTGGTGGCGAGCGAAGCGGCGCTGATCTACGCTGAGCGTTTGCAGCGGACGCCTGAGCTATTCGGCGCGGACGTCCTAGCGCGCCTGCGCGCTGAAGGCGGCGCTTCAGCGGTCGAGTACGCTAAAGCGCGCCGTGCGCAGGCGCTGGCAGCATGGCAGATGGAACGTCTCTTCGAAGAATACGATTTGCTGATCGCGCCTTGCACGCCGATGATCGGCGTGCGCTTGGACGATGAGAGCGCCAAGGCGATGGCGCGCGCGCGGCTCTCAGCCTTCACTGCTTATTTCAATATGGCAGGCGTGCCGTCGCTCTCGTTGCCGTGCGGATTCAGCGCGCAAGGGCTGCCGATCGGGCTGCAGTTGGTGGCGCCTTACGGCGCGGAAGCGCACCTGCTGCGCGCTGCCTTCGCCTATGAGCAGGCGACGCAATGGTCAGCGCGCGCGCCTGCGCTTGCCGTCTAGCTATCGGGCAGCAAGCCGGGCAGCGGCGTGATGTGCATCACGCCGTTATCCACGTCAATATGGCGCACCACGCTCTCAATGGCAGGGATCAAAACTTCGCCGTACAGCTCGCCGTGTACCACGTAGACATCGTTAGCGCCTGTCTCAATCACGCTGACCACGCGTCCAAGCGCGACGCCTTCGTCGGTCAGCACGGTCAGACCGATCACCTGAAAAAGGTAGATTTCATCCTCAGCCAACGGCACGGCGTCTTGCAGCGTGACCAAGATGTACTGCCCGCGCAGCCGATCAGCAGCTTCACGGCTCTCGACGCCTTCGAGGAAGATCAGCCAGTGATCGCCTTTATCGTGCTGGCAGCGCGCCACGGTGTAAGCGCTGAGCGTCTCGGCGCGGTCAGGCGTGTGTGAGAGGTAGATCGTCTCCAGCGCGTTCATGCGTTGCGGCGTGCTGGTGAGCGCCTGCACGCGCAAGGCGCCGCGCACGCCGTGCGCACGCGCCACGCGCGCCACTGTCAGATAGCCTTGCGCAGGCAGGATAGGCATCGGATCGCGCGTCACGGCTCAGTGGATATCCAGCACAATGCGCTTGCCGCTGCGCGCGGCTGCCACGCGCAGCAGCGCGCGAATGGCGTTCGCCACGCGCCCTTCCTTGCCGATCACGCGACCCATGTCCGAAGGCGCGACGTGCAGCTCGATCACCACAGCGCCGCGCCGCAGGTGTTCGGTCACGCGCACAGCGGTCGGATTTTCCACGAGCGACTTGGCGATGTACTCGACCAACTCTTTCATGGTCGGCGTCACTCGGCAGCGCTATCGAACAAGGTTGACTTAGCGGCAGGCGCGGCGCGGCGCGTCTTGGGACTAGGTTTGGGCAGCGCGGCGCGCGCGGCGTTCGCCTCTTCCACCAACTTCTCAAGCGGCTCGCCTTTGCGCAGGCGCGCCAAGCGCTCCAGCGTGCCGAGATTCTTCAACATGCGCGCCACAGGCTCGCTGGGCTGCGCGCCAACGCTCAGCCAGTGCAGCGCGCGCCCTTCATCCAGCTCGATGGTCGCGGGCTCTGTGCGCGGATTGTAGAAACCGATGATCTCGATATAGCGTCCGTTGCGCGGCGCTTCGCTATCTGCCACCACGATGCGGTAGCTCGGCTGCTTCTTCAAGCCGATACGACGTAGACGGATACGAACCATTCTGAAAAATTGCTCCTCAAGCCTTTGAATGCCAACTGTGGACAGCGTCACTGTCCTTTGAACAGGCGGCTGATATCGCCTCTGCCGCCTTTGAACATCTTCATCATCTTCTGCATCTCGCGGAATTGGCGCAGCAGGTTGTTTATCTCTTGAATGCCTTCCAACTCGCGCTCAGGATGCTTTTCCGTGTTGATGTAGCCCGCGCCGCGCGCGATGCGCCGCTTGCGGCTGGCGTTGATCACCTTCGGATCGCGGCGCTCTTCAGGCGTCATCGAGCGGATGATCGCCTCGATCTTCTTCATGCTCCGATCGGCCTCCGCCTCGTCAATTTGATCTTTGAGGCGATTCATGCCTGGGATGAGCGAGAGCAACTGACTGATCGGACCGAGCCGCTTGACCTGCTGCATTTGCGCCAAGAAATCCTCAAGGTTGAACTCAGCGCGCATCAGCTTGCGGCTCAGGCGCTCTGCCTCGCGCTGATCGAACGCTTCTTGCGCCTTCTCGATCAGCGTGAGCATATCGCCCATGCCCAGAATGCGCTGCGCCATGCGGTCGGGATAGAATTGATCGAGCGCGTCAGGCTTCTCGCCCATGCCGACGAACTTGATCGGCACGCCGGTCACGGCGCGCATTGAGATGGCGGCGCCGCCGCGCGCATCGCCGTCCATTTTGGTCAAGATCAAGCCTGTGATGCCGATCCGCTTGTGGAAGCCTTCGGCGATCTTGACTGCCTCTTGACCGGTCATGGCGTCCGCCACCAGCAGAATCTCGGCAGGCTTCAGGCGCGCCTTGATCTGCTCTAGCTCGGTCATCAGGCGCTCGTCAATTTGAAGGCGACCGGCAGTATCCACGATCAGGACGCCAGCGCCAACTTCGCGCGCCTTGCGCAGACCGCGCTCGGCAATATCTGGCGGCGCAGCGCTAGTGCCTTCATCGTAGACAGGCACATCCAATTGCTTGCCGAGCGTCCTCAGCTGATCGACCGCTGCCGGACGGTAGGTATCGGCTGCCACAAGGTAGGGACGCCGTCCTTCGCGGCGCAATTTGAGCGCTAGCTTGGCGGCGGTTGTCGTTTTGCCTGAGCCTTGCAAGCCGACCAACATGATCACCACAGGCGGCGTGCCGCTCAGATTGAGCCGACCCGGCTCGCCGAGCGTAGCCACCAGCTCTTCATGGACGATCTTGATGACCATCTGGCTCGGCTTGAGCGCTTTCAGCACCTCAGCGCCGATGGCGCGCTCGCGCACGCGCTTGATGAAATCTTTGGCGACAGGCAGCGCTACGTCGGCTTCCAGCAAGGCGAGGCGCAC
>DAOTWB010000284.1:0-13279 GCA_034436235.1 Anaerolineae bacterium | reverse complement strand
ACGCGCCTGCCCAACCATGCGATTGGCGGCAGATATAGCAGCGGCGCTAACCACGCCAAAAGCGGCGCAAAGCGCGCCATGTAGCGCACGCCATCGTAGCCTGTGTAAAGCGCGCCATCGCTGCCGATGACGTGAATCGCGCCGAGCGCCGCGCTGCGCTCAACCTGCGGAAAACGCTGCTGTACATGCTCCAAATCTTGCACATCTATGAACTCAAGACGCTTGCGCCAATCCAGCGCGCGCCACAGCCGCACTGAGTTCACGCACAGCACGCACATGCCGTCATACAGCACAGCGACGCGCTCAGAGTTGCTCACAACGGTCATTTTCTCGCTCCCTACTGAAAGGATCGCACATGCGCGCTGATTTGCCCACTGCTGCGCACGCGCCGCTCTGATATAATGAACGCTGAAATGCAGTTCAAGGACGAGACACACTTGGAAAAACCTGCCGTTCTCACAACCGCGCCGATCCGAGCGGCATGGCGATTGCTGCCAGCTTGGCTGCGCGGCTTGATCCGCACCATGCGTCCCAATCAGTGGACAAAAAACCTATTCGTCTTCATCCCGATCCTTTTCGACAGGCAGCTTGGGCAGTTTGACGCGCTGATGCGCGTCTCGGCTGCTTTTGCGTTGTACTGCTTGATGTCCAGCGCAGTCTACGTGCTGAACGATATTGTGGACGTTGAGCGCGATAAGCTGCATCCCAAAAAAAAGCATCGCGCCATCCCTTCAGGGCAGCTGCCGATGCCTGTTGCGATTTTCGCGGCGATCAGCCTGCCGATTTTCACGCTGGTCGCCGCGTTTTTCGTGAGCGTGCCGCTAACGCTCGTGCTGATCGCGTACTACACGAAAGACCTCGCCTATTCGTTCTATCTGAAGAACGTGGTCATCATAGATGTGATCACAGTGGCGAGCGGCTTCATCATGCGCGTGATCGCCGGCGTGGTCGTCATCAATGTCACTAACTTCTCGCCATGGCTCTATGTTGTTGTCGGCGCGTTAGCGCTCTTCTTGGCAGTTGGCAAGCGCCGTCAAGAGCTGATTATGTTGGCGGAAGCGGCGCAAGATGTGCGCGCAACCTACAAAGATTACAATTTGCAGCTGCTGGACGATATGCTGCGCATGGTGACCAACGCGACGCTGATCAGCTACACGCTCTATACCTTTGAAGCGCGCACCAATCTGACAGGCAGCCTGATGCTGCTGAGCGTGCCTTTCGCGCTCTACGGCATGTTCCGCTATCTGTACTTGATCCACGTGAAAGGTGAAGGTAGCGCGCCTGATGAGCTGCTCTTCAAAGATAAGCCGCTGCTGATCACGGCTGTCTTATTCGTGCTAGTGGTCGGCGCGCTGATTTACCTGCCGCCATGGCTGGATCGCATCTTGTGAGCGATGGAGACCTACAGCGCGCCTGCTAAGATCATCTTGTTCGGCGAACACGCTGTCGTCTATGGCGAGCCTGCCATCGCCGCGCCGTTCAGCGCCTTGCAAGCGCAAGTGACCGTGATGCCTGCGCCGCTCGGCAGCGGCTTGAGTATCATCGGCGCCGCCAGCGGACTGACCTTGCACGTCTCGCTCGCCAACGACACGCCTGATAACGCGCTCGTCTACGCTGCGCAGCTCGTCCTGAAGGCGCTCGGTAAGCCGCCGCCCGACCTGACGCTGGCGCTGCGTTCGAACATTCCAATCGGCGGCGGCTTCGGCAGCGGCGCAGCGGTCAGCACAGCTTTGATGCGCGCGCTGAGCGCTGCACTTGGCGCGCCGCTCTCAGGCGAAGCGCTCAACAATCTGGTCTACGAAGTAGAGCAGCTGCATCACGGCACGCCAAGCGGCATTGATAACACAGTGATCGTTTACGAGCAGCCTGTCTATTTCGTCCGCGGCACGCCGCCTGAGACTTTTCGCGTCGGCGCGCCGCTGACGTTTCTGGTGGTCGACTCAGGCGTGAGCGCTTCTACGCGCGAGACGGTCGGCGATGTGCGCCAACTCTACACGCGCGACCGAGCGCATTACGGTGCGATCATCAGCGAGATAGGCGAGATTGTGCGCACGGCGCGCACTTTGATCGAGTCGGGCGGCGCACTGGAAGAGCTTGGCGCGCTGATGAACGCGAATCACGCCTTGCTGCGCGCTTTGAGCGTCTCTTCGGCGCACCTTGATCGCCTGTGTGCAGCGGCGCGCGATGGCGGCGCGTATGGCGCAAAGTTGAGCGGCGGCGGTCGCGGCGGCAGCCTGATCGCCTTGATCGAGCCTGACCTTGCGCCGTCCATTGCGGCGGCATTGCGCTCGGCAGGCGCAGCGCAGACGTGGCTAATACAGCTGACATGAGGCAAGATGCTCACCTTTTTGAAGCTCGGCGGCTCGCTCATCACAGATAAACGCGGTCAGCAGGCGTATCGCGCTGAGATCATGGCGCGCACTGCCGCTGAGATCGCAGAAGCCTACACGCCTGAGCAGCCGCTTTTGATCGGGCATGGCAGCGGCTCGTTTGGGCATGTGGCAGCGCAAAAATATGGCACTGTGCATGGCGTGCGCACAGCGACTGAGTGGCGCGGCTTTGCCGAGGTCAGCCTTGTGGCGCGTCGGCTGAACAACTTGGTCTTAGAGGCGCTCAGCGCGGCAGGCTTGCCGATGCTCGGCTTTCAGCCGTCGGCTTCGGCACGTTGCGTTGACGGACAGCTGATCAGTATGGAGAGCGGGCTGATCGAGCGCGCGTTGGCGCACGGACTCGTGCCATTGGTACACGGCGACGTCGCCTTTGACGACGTGCGCGGCGGCACCATTCTTTCCACAGAAGCAATCTTCTTCTATCTCGCTGAGCGCCTACATCCAAAGCGCATTTTGCTGCTGGGCGAGACAGAAGGCGTCTACGACGCGGACGGGCGAGTCATTCCGCACATCACGCCGCAGAACTTTCCTGAGATCGCCGCGGCGCTGCGCGGCTCAGGCGGCACGGATGTCACAGGCGGCATGGCGGCTAAAGTGCAGGCGATGTTAGCGCTGACCGAGCGTGTGGCAGGTTTGCAAGTCCAGATCATGGGCGGCGGCGAAGCGGGACAAGTTGCGGCGGCGCTGCGCGGCGATCTAGCGATTGGCACGCGCATCGCCGCGCAATAGCGCATCAGAAGAACGTCTCGCTGCGGAAGCTCTCTAGGAGCATCTGAGCGCGCGAAGGATTCTGCGTGAAGTACTCTGCGCTAGGCTTCTCCAAGAAGTCGCTGTAGCCTTCCATCTCGATCTGATGGTGATCGCCGATGTGATTGAAGCCCATCGTCCAATTCGGGAAGGATCGGACGACGATCGGCGCTTTGTAGACGCGCAGCACATCTTGATGGCGCGGATCCTTGGCGATATCTCTGAAGAGCTTTTCGACCACTTCTTCATCGCCTTCCAGCGCTTGGATGAAAAAGCCATTGCGATAGAGCAACATGCCTGTCACATTCAGGCGCTGATTGTTCGTACGACACTCTTCGAGCAGCGCGCGTAGGTCGTCTTCGCTCATCGGATGCGTCGCAAAGCTGACGTAAACTAAGCTGATGAGAGTCATAAAGTTTTTCCTCCAGCACAATGCTTAGACAATGCTATTTTACAATTCATAGACTGAAAAGTAAAACGCGGATTGGAAAAAAGTATCACAGACTTCTCTCAAAATTTGCGGCTGTGCTTGATTGAAGGGCGATCAGAATGGCGCTAGATCGTCGTGAGCCGAGTTGAACAAACTTTGTTTGAATTTTCGAACAACATTGATACATCCTGACGTCGCGGCAGCCAATAGACTATAATCCCTGAGTGCTGAGTATTTTTACGCCGCACTCGACGTTGAGGAGACAAATAACGCCATGGCTGAAAATCGCACGCCCATCGAGCCGATTGAAGCGTATGTCTTGGTTGTGGAAGACAACATGCGCAACTTCGTGCTGATCGCACGGCTGCTCGCCCATATGGGCGTTCAGCGCTGTGAGTGGAAGACCTCTGGCTGGCAAGTGGCGCAGTTCGCAGATACGCTGCCGCGCGTTGACTTGATTTTGATGGATATCCACCTGCCTTATGAAGACGGCTATCAGGCGTTGCAGAAAGTGCGCGCCAGTCCGCGTTTGCGCAACACATTGATCGTGGCAGTGACTGCCGATGCCAGCGAAGAGCAGATGCGCCGCGCGCGTGCCGCCGGCTTTGACGGCTTTTTGGGCAAGCCAATTGACCCTGATCGCTTTCCTGACCAGATCAGGCGCATCCTGAACGGCGAAGGCGTCTGGGAATATATGTAGGCAGGACGCCTGCAGCACGTCCTGCCTTACTGCTCTAGCGCCAGCTCCAGACGCCGATCACGCCGTCGCCGACTTTGCGCACAGCGCCGTTTTCCCGCGCCTCAGCCAGACGCACCTCAGCCGTGCCGCGCTCGCTCAAAAACGCGCCATACGCAATGTAACGTCCATCAGGCGACCAGAAAGTATGGCTGCGCGCAAATTGCTCGAAGAAATTCAGGAAGTAGATCATCTCGCGCGTTGGCGTGAAGCTATCCAGCGCGTACTCTGCGCCTGTCGCCACTTCAAGGACGTACCACGTCAATTGAAGCTGCCCTGATTGCTGAGCGTCACCTGCGCCATGCCCATTGCCGCTGAAGCTGGTCTGGCGCGTAGGATTCGGACGGCGCAAGCTCAGGTAGGCGATCTTATCGCCCTGCGGCGACCAAAAATGCGCCACGATCTGTCCTTGTCCGCTGCTCGTCACAAGCGCGCCGCTCGCCGCGTCTAGCACCTGCAGCGCGCCGAAGGCTGAAGTGACCGCCACTTGCGTGCCATCGGCATTCCAAGCAAACGCCAATGGCGCAGGCTGATCGGTCAGCAGCGTCTGACGCGCTTCGCCTTCCGCGATCACCAGATCGCTCAGCTCAGGATCGCTAGCGCTCTGTGTGGCGAATAGCAAGCGCTCGTCGCCTGCCACAGGCGACCACATCGGCGCTTGGAAGCTGCCTGAGACATCCGGCAAAGTCGTCTCAACGCGATTGGATGCCACGTCATACAGCTCCAAGCGCCGCCCGAAACGATGCCAGAGCATCCGCTTGCCGTCAGGCGCAAAGCTGTAATAGAACGGCGCGCCGCGCGCGACTTCGATCACTTCGAACGCGCCGTCGCTATCGCGAATCAAGCGCACGCCGAGCAGATTCCTATCAGGCGGCGTGTAGAGCAGCGCCAAATCGCGGCAGCTGCCTGCCGGACACGCCTCAGGCGACCAGTAAGCGTAGGTCAGCACTTCTTCTTGTGAAGTGTAGGCAGTGCGATATGGCGCGCCTGCTTCCACAGTTTCCGCGACGAACATGCGCAGTGAGTAAGGATCAGTGCGCTCAACGCTCACGCCGAAGAACGCCAAGCGTCCATCGGTAGACCACGTCGGCATTTGGTAGATTTTAGAGCGTCCATCGGCATCTGTGGTGAGCGGAAATGGATTCATGCCGTCGGCATCGTAGATGATCACGTTGCCGCTCAGATCGATGACTGCCAACATGCCGCCTGCTCTCTCTTGCGCGCCTGCCGTCATCGGCAGCAGGAACGCAACTATCAAACTGATCAACAGCTTCTGAAAACGCTTGCGCATATGCCACACTCCACCTTGAAGGCGATATGTAAGATATTCGCCGCAAAGCGCGCGCATGGCAAACGCGCTGAGCGCTCTCACGTGCGATAATGTCCGTTGATGCTGACGTAATCGTGGCTCAGATCGCACGTCCAGAGCGTGACTTCCGCCTGACCGAGCCCTAGCTCAAGGCGCACGACGATCTCGCGCTGCTGCGCGTGCAGCTTGGCGCGCGCCTCATCGTAATTGAGCGGCGCGCCATCAGCCACCAGCTGGAAGTCGTTATACCACAGCGCAAGCCGCGTTGGATCGAGCGGCACGCCTGCGCGTCCTGCCGCTGCCAAAATTCTGCCCCAGTTTGGATCGCCGCCGTAGAACGCCGTCTTGACCAGCGCGGACGTGGCGATCGCGTTGCCGATTTGGCGCGCCTCAGCGACGTTGCGTGCGCCGCTGATGTGCAGCGTGATGAACTTGGTAGCGCCTTCGCCGTCGCGCACAATCGCCTGCGCCAAGCGGACGCATAGCGCTGTCAGCGCAGCTTGGAAAGCCGCCGCGTTCTGCTCGTCCACTTGCCTGCCGCTCAAGCCGTTCGCCATGATGAGCAGGGTGTCGTTCGTACTCATATCGCCATCTACCACGATGCGATTGAAGGACTCGTCAGCGGCTTGGCGCAGGATGCGCTGCAACAAGTCGGGCGCGATGCGCACATCGGTCGCAATCAGGCTGAGCATGGTCGCCATGTTGGGCGCGATCATGCCCGCGCCTTTGGCAATGCCGATCAGCGCGGCGTCGCCGAACGTCGCATGAGCGAGCTTCGGGCGCGTATCAGTGGTCATGATGGCGTGCGCCGCCGCCTGCCACGCCTCAGGCGCGTCGCTGAGCTGCGCGGCGAGCTGTTGAATGCCTTGCTGCATACGCGGCATCGGCAAATGCGTGCCGATCACGCCTGTGGACATGACTAAGACTTGCTCCGCCCGAACGCCGAGCGCTTCTGCCGTCCATGCAGCGCATTGGGCTGCATTGGCGATGCCGCGCTCGCCTGTGCAGGCGTTAGCAGAGGCAGTGTTGATCAGCACGGCGCGGATCGCGCTCGGATCGGCGGCAAGATGCGCTTGGTCGAGCAGGACGGGCGCCGCTTTGACCAAGTTGGTGGTGAAGACGGCAGCGGCGGCGCAATCGGCGGCGCTGGCGAGCAGCGTCAGGTCAGGGCGAGTCGGCTTGCCGAAATGCGCGTAGAGTCCTGCGTCTATCGCGCCGAGATGGAAGCCGCGCAACAGCGGCAAGTCGTCAGAGAGTCCTTCAAGATGCATAAGCTACTCGATATCAATGCGTTTGACGTCGCTCACATTGATGTTACGGCTGCGCTCTAAAATCGAGGTGAGGATCAACTTGGCGAAGCGGAAAAAGTCCTTCATCTGATCAATGCGTCCGACGTAATAGCTGGCGAGCGCTTGATCGGCTTGATCCATGCTCGGAATCGCCTCGCGCAAGTGCTGAATGTTGCCTTCCAGCACTTCCAGCGCCTGATTCACATCACGCAGCTCGCGCGCGCCCAACACATTGGTCAGAATTTTCCAAAAGTCAGATTCCGCCTCGTAAAATTTGCGTCGGTCGCCGCGCACCCACACTTCGCGAACAACGCCGAGATTCTCCAGCATCCGCATGTTCATGCTGACGCTCGCCTTAGAGACGCTCAGATGCTCGACCAGATCGTCAAGGCTCATCGGCTCAGGGCTGAGCAACAACGCGCCGTACATCTTGCCGACCACGCGATTATAGCCGAAATAATCCGCCAGCTGCCCTAGACCTTCCAACATGCTATCGTTCACAGCCTGCAGACTTGGATGCAACTGCCGTCCTGAGCTGCCAATCGGTCGTCCTGCGCCATTATGTCCATTCGGTGAGTCGCTCATTGATCATCCGTCCTAATACACACACAACTGCTAAAGCGTAGCATGTCCTGCCTAACGCGGCAAATGGCAGGCGCTCAGCGCTCAGGCAACAATCCGAGATGTCCGAGCAAGGCATCAATGCCCAGCAGATAGCCGCGCCAGCCGAAGCCGCAAATCTGCCCGATGCAGACCGCTGCCAAGTATGAGTGATGACGAAATGCCTCGCGCGCGTGGATGTTTGAGAGATGCACTTCGACGGCAGGCAGCGCCACGCCGCTGATCGCATCGCGCAGCGCGATTGAAGTGTGCGTGTACGCGCCGGCGTTGATGATCAGACCGCGCGCCCAGCTGCGCGCTTCATGAATCGCCTCGATCAGCGCGCCTTCGTGATTGCTCTGCACGGCGCGCAATAAGACGCCATAGCGCGCCGCGTGCTGCACAGCGCGCTCTTCGATCTCAGCAAGCGTCAGCGCGCCGTAGAGCGCTGGCTCGCGGCTGCCCAGCAAATTCAGGTTCGGTCCGTTCAGAAGCAAGATTTGCGGCTGCTCGCTCATCACGCGCTCCACCTTAGAATACACTCAAATTGGACAATTTCCGCTCTGCTCAAAGCGATAGATATGCGTGCCGCCCATGCGTCCTCGCGTATCATAGACGCGGCAGAAATAGCGTCCAAGCACGTTCGCCTGCCCTTGCCACAGCCATGCCCATTGGTCAGGCATGACCATCAGCCAGCGCACGTCGCGCTCGCGCATCAGCGCAAAAAGCGCCTCAGGCTGGTAGAAGAGTGGCACAATTTCAGGACTGATCAAGCCTGCCACGTCTAGGATCGGACGATTGGCGAAAAAACCAACTGCGCCGATATCATGAACTGCCAGCAACTCATCAGATGGCACGTTCTCGCGCAGCCAGCGCGCCGCCGCTACCATCTCTGAGTTGATCATCTGCACATCTTCGGCAAAGACGCCTGCGCCGATCAGCGCGAAGAGCGGAAACAACACAAGGCACAGCGTCCACAAGCTGCGCGCTGCCACGCGCGCGAATGCGCTCCGTTGGCGCGCTGTGAGCGCCTTGCCAAGAATCAGCGTGCCGCCTACGCCGATCACGATGAACGTTGGCAAGGCAGGTATCACATAGCGTCCATGCTGATAGCTGGCAGGCAGCCGCAAGGCGTAGAGCAAGATCAGCGCGAGCGACCACAGCACAGGCAGCAGGACGAAAGCGCGTTCCATCAGCGCGTGCCGACGCAACAGATCGCGCACGGCGAACAGCGCGCCGACGCTCAGCGCGATCTGCGCGCCTGCCGTCAACGGCTGCAGCATCTCGATGAAGTTCGTGAGCAAGCCGCGCGCCAAAAGCGGCGCGAATTGCGCTTGCTTGGCATTGAACGTATTCGGCAATGGCGCGCCGCTCACGCTCAAGTTGAGCAGAAGATACGGCGCAAGGCAGGCGCTGCCTGCGATTGAGACGCCGAGCAGCCATGCGAGCGCGCCGCGCCGATCGTGCGCCAGCGCAGGCAGCAGCGTCACGCCGATCATGCCTGCTAGAAGCATCCCTTCAGGACGCGCCGCGATCAGAGCCGCGCACACCGCGCCTAAGGTTGCGCCGCCGAACAAGCGTGCGCGCGGCGCCAGCTCAGTTTGCAGTTGCCGCGCTGCCACTTCAAAAGCGACGACCGTGAGCGCGGCGAAGAGCGCTGTTTCCATGCCGCTCACTGCGCTCCAGATCAAATGCCACGTCAGGCAGAGCGCTGTGCCTGTCCACCAGCCGACGTTGCGCACGCCTGCGAACAATCGCTCTGCCAGACGCGCGCCTAACATGCTCATCAGCGTCAGCGCTGCCGCGCCCAGGAGCGCTGTCCACAGCATGTACGGCAAGCCGAGCGCATAGCCGAGCGCCAACAGAAGCGTGTACAGCGGCGAGGTCGAGCCGCCGCTCGGCACGCCTGCCACAAACGACCACGTGCCTGTCTGCGCCAAATTGCGTCCATACGTCTGATGAATCCAAGCGTCGTCGAGCGGAAAACCGAGTCCGCCGCTGTTGTGCGCCGCCAACAGATAACCGAAGACGCCGACCAGCGCGAGAACGGCGAAGAAAGCGTCGCGACGGCGCAGCTCAGTTAACTTCACGGCTCTCTCCTTGCGTGCGCACGCGATAAATGCGCACTGTGCCGTCGTAATAGAGATGCTCGAGGAAAAATGGCACGTCCTGCCTGCGCCACAGCGCTTCCATCGGCTGTGTGTAGTTGCGATCTACAACGACGTGCGTCACGCCATAGCGCGCCGCCAGGTCGCTGATGCTGCTCGGCGGCGCATTCGGCAGCACAACGCCCATGTTGCCCGTGAAATAGTACAGCGCCGATGGATCGTTGATCATCACAATCGCCTCGCGCGGCAGATTGAGCGCCGTGTAAAATGCGCCGCTGTTGTTCCACTCAGCGCGCTTATTCGCGAGAGTCCACAGGCTGAGCGAGATCGCCCACAAAGCGAGCGCGCCGCCGAAGACAATCTTGGCTTGGCTCAGTCGCCATCGGCGGCGCGGCGCGATGTAAGTCAGCGCCTCGTGCAAGCCAACTGCGCCGAGCGCCGCCCAGAACGGCACGAGCGCCGCGCCGCTGTGAAATAAGCCACCGCGCGCGCCAGGAAAAGTGAAGACGAAAGTCATCAGCGCAAAGAGAAGCGGCGCGTAGAGCAGAAAGCCGCTCAAGACTGGCTCGCCGCGCTTGCGCCATGCGCCGTAGAGCATCGGCGGCAGCATAGCGATCATGCCTTGCTCGCCGATGAAGCGCGGCACGTTCACGCTCAGCGCCCACAGCCGCGATCCGACGATATTTTCAACGCCCCAGCTCAAAAAATTGGTCAGGCTGATGCTTGCAGGATAATTGGCGATCTCATCGTAGCTGCGCATGAACGCAGTCTCTAGGCCGCCGATTGGCAACGGCGCGCCTGTGACTGCCAGTGTGCGCAGCCACCAAGGCGCCATCAGCGCGCTGTAAGCCAAGACGCCTGCCATTGCCGCGCGCAGACCGTCGCGCAGCGCCGTGCGCCACACAGCCACTACGGGCAGGATCATCAGCAGGAGCAAGCCATCAGAGCGCGTCAAATGCGCGAGCGCCGCGCACGCGCCGCTCAACGCGAACCACGTCCACATGCCCGTCTTTCGCCCGATGCCCATGCTCAGCAGGCTGAGCGCGCCGAAGACGCCGAACGGCGCGATGGTGGACGTGGTGAACCAGTATGGAAAGTAATAGCCGCTGAACATGGTCAGCAGCGCGGCAAGCCACGCCACGCGCCGCGACTTGCCCAACAGCGCGCCGAGCGAATAGCCAAGCGCTGCCAACAGCGCATAGAGCGGCAAAAAGGCGAATTGCGCCGCGCCGAAATGCGCTCCGAACAAGCTCATGCCGCCGAACGCGATGAGCGACGGCAATGGTTGCCAGTACAGGTGACTCGGAATGGGCAGACCTGCAGGCGCGCCGATGTACGTCCAGATGGCGGCGTCAGTCATACCCAGACCGTTCGCCATGCGCTGCGCCGCGTTGTAATAGTAGAATGCATCCGTGTAGCCGGGCTGCTCGATCAGAATGGACGCCACTGTGCCGATCAACAAGGCGAAGAGCGCCACATATGGCACATCGCGGCGATAGACGGGCGCAACACGGCTGAAAAACATGCTCACATCCTGCTCAGCAACGGCACGCGCCGATTATAGCACGCTTCATCATGCCTTTAGGTCATTCTGCGCAAGCTGCTGTTATAATCTGAGCAAGGCTGTCAAAGACTTCGTGTCTTGCAGTCGGTCTGCTACCAACATCGCAAGGAATTGTGAGACAATGCAACTACGCGAACTCGTGGCGCGCCTGTTCGGCGGCGCTCAATCAAGCCCTAGTCCACAGGAAGCGGCGTTGCGCCAAATTCTGAACGAAGGCGACGCAGCACGCCGTGCGCATCAACCTGAGCAAGCGCTTGCGCGCTACCGCGAAGGTCTGGAGCGCGCGCGCGCCGAAGGATTGACGCACGTACAAGAAGTCTTTCTTGGGCAGCTCGGCGCGCTTTACACAGACTTGGGCAGATTCGAAGAGGCGGAAGCCGCTTTTCAGGAAGCGCTAGAGCTTGCCAAGCGCGCTGATGCGCCTTTCAGGCAAGCGCGCGCGTTCTTGAACCTAGGCGCTTACCATCTCAGGCGCAACGCCTTGCAATCTGCCGAGCAGTTCCTTGAGCAAGCGCTCTCGCTCGGCAGGCGCGCCAACGACACTGCCACGGTCAATCTTGCGCTCGGCAACCTTGCCGATGTCTACCTGCGGCAAGGCAATGCATCCTATGCGCTCCGCTTGCTCAAGGAACTGCTGCCGCAGGCGATGCAGAATTCACAGCAAGCTGCCTACATTTTAGGGCGCACAGGTCAGACGCACTTGCACGTCGGCGAGCTAGATCGCGGACGTAAGCTATTGGCGCAAGCGATCCGCATGGCTGAGCAGAATCAGCAGCCTGAGCAAGAGCTGATGTGGTCGTGCGTGCTTGCCGATCACCTATATCGCGAAGGGCAGTACGCTGAAGCGCTCGCTGTCTACGCGCGCGTGGAAGAGCTGAAAGAGCGCGTGGTCGCCTTGCCGCGCGAGTACGATCCGCTTCTGAGTCTCTCGCAGCGCGCTGGCGCGCACTTGCGGCTCGGTCACTACGCTGATGCAGCAAAGCTCGCCCAAAGTGCGCTTGAAAAAGCGCGCGCTGCGAACGACCTTACGGCTGAGGTCAACGCGCTTTTGATTGTCGGCAATGTGCAGCGCGCGCAAAAGGACTACGCCGCGGCGATCCAGACCTTGCAGCGCGCGCTCGATCTGCAGCCTGAGGCAACCAGCGCTGAGCGCGTGCGCACTTTGATCACGCTCGGCAGCTTGCATCAGGAGCTGGGCGACGCCGAAAAAGCATTGGCGCTCTTCGAAGAAGCGCTCAGCCTTGCCAGCGCCGATCAGGAGCATCGCGAAGGACGCGCCATGGCGCTGCGGCAAATCGGCGCGCTTTTGCACAAGCAAGGCGCGCATCAAGCCGCGCTTGAGAAATGGACTGAGGCGCTCTCGCTCTTCGAGATGAGCGGCGACCATGCGCACGCGGCGCGCACATTGTGCGACATTGCCGCTTTGCGGCGTGCGCTCTCAGGCATCAACGCCGCCATGCCTGATTATGAGCGCGCTACCATGCTGCTCAACCATGTGCGCGATGCCGCTACGCGCGGCTTCGTGCTTTCCAATGTCGCCACGCTCTATACTGACCTAGGCGAAGTGGAGACGGCGAAGTCCTTTTATGAGCAAGCGTTGAATATCGCGCGCGAGTCGGGCAATCGTCGCGCTGAGAGCGTGCGCTTGGGCAACTACGGCTGGTTCCACGTCATGACGGGACGCGCACGCGAAGGCGCGACCATGCTTGAATCGGCGCTCGCCATCAGCCGTCAGCTTGGCGACTCGCTTTTGATCGCCGTCCAGCTCAGCAACCTAGCACAAGCGCAGCACGAGCTAGGCGATCTGCAGAAAGCAGAGCAGCTCTATCGGCAAGCGCTCAGCACACTTGAGGCGAACGACAATGAGAGCAGGCGCTGGCAGGCTATCTTTCAGGCTAATCTCGCGCGCACGTTGATCGCACAGCGCCGCTATGATGAAGCGCGCGCGCTGCTCGAATTGTCGCTGCCGGTCAGCCGTGAGCTGGGCGACCAAGAGGCTGTGGCGCGCGCTTTGGTGCGCTTGGGCGAGCTGCATCTAGCGCAGAATAACGTTGAAGAGGCAGAAAAACTTGCGCGCGAGGCGGAAGTGATCTCGCGCAAACAGGG
>DAOTWB010000283.1:0-3640 GCA_034436235.1 Anaerolineae bacterium | reverse complement strand
CTCAGCACGGCGCAGGCGGGCTTGCTCGCCACTGCCACGCCGACTCCAGCGCCGCCGACCGTCACGCCAACTGCGCCGCCTGAAACGCCCATGCCAACCTTGAGCGGCGCCTTCACGCCTGAGGAACTCTTCGCGCGCGGACAGGAAGCCATGCGCCGCAGCGATTGGGAGAGCGCCATGAGTTGGCTTGAAGCGCTCCGCGCGCTTGACGGCACTTTTCGCCGCCGCGAGGTGGAAGATATGCTCGTCACAGTCTATCAGGCGCTCGGCAATCAGTATCGCTTCGAAGGTCGCCTGAGCGAGATGGTGGTCGTGATCGAGAAAGCGCTCAAAATTCGTGCGCTGCCTGATACCGATTGGCAGTTCACTATCAATGCCACTAAGCTCTATCTCAGCGCGCGCGGCTATCTCGATGCGGGCAATTTCGCGCTCGCAGCGCAGGTCTTCGCCACGTTGATGGAGATTGCGCCGAATTACTTGAACACGCGCGAGCTAGCTTGCCGCGCCTTCAACGCCGCAGGCGACTCGGCGAATGTGGCGCGCTTTTGCCGCTAGTGAGGTGCGCTCGATGCGAAAGCGCGCTTTTCCTCGCCTCAGCCTGATGTTTGTCTCGTTGATGCTGGCATTGGTCAGCTTGAGCGCCGTCTTCGGGCAAGCTTTGCCGCAAGCTGAGGCAATTCAACGCGCTAACCTGCGCGCTGGTCCCGGCATTGACTATCCGATCCTCGGCGAGATCGTCAAAGGCACGCGCTATCCGATCATCGGTCAGAGCGCGCGCTTCCCTTGGCTGCTCTTGCAACTGCCCGATCAGCAAGGCTGGGTCTTCAAAGACCTAGTCACCATCACGGGCAGCCTCGCCGCTGTGCCGTACACTGAGCAGATTTTGAACGTCAGTCCGACCAATGCCGCGCCGAGCGCAACGCCGTTCACAGGCAGCGCGCCGATCATGGGCACCGCGCCTGCGCAAGCGCCTGAGGCGACCGCTGCGCCAAGCATCGCCGCTGTCTATGTTGAGGCGATTGACTACGCGAACGTGCGCTTCGGTCCCGGCATAGATTTTCCGCGCGTCGGCGAGATTCGGCGCGGCGAGCGCTACGCCGTGCTGCGCCGCCACGTCACCTTCCCTTGGCTCGAGATCGTCTATCCGAATTACGTGACAGGCCGCGGTTGGATTTTCCGCGACACTGTGACCATCTCAGGCGACCTGAACAGCGTGCCGCTCACTGATGAGCGCAACTTCGGCGCGCCGATCCTTACGCCGACGCCGCAAATGATCGTCACAGCAGAGCCGTTTTGGTCTGCCACGCCGCGCAGCAGCAGCAATCCTGCGCTTGGCGCGCTCGCCGAGTCCATTTACAGCCTGCTGCTGAGCCGCAACTTCGCGCCGTTCACCAACAAGCAGGCGTCCGTCTTCCTGATGGACTTGCAAACAGGCGAGAGCGTCAACATCAATCCGAATATCGCGTACAGCGGCGTCAGCCTGACCAAAGTGCCATTGCTGGTCGCCTTTTTCCGCAAAACGTCCTCAGCGCCAACGGCGCAGCAAGCGCGCTTGATGGCAGAGATGATCATCTGCAGCGAGAACCTGTCTTCCAATGCGCTGCTGAAGATCATCGGCGACGGCGACGAATATCGCGGCGCGCTTTACGTCACTGAGACCATGCAGCTGCTCGGTTTGAAGAATACATTCCTCGCCAACTCGTTCTTCACAGGCGCCGCCGTGATCGGACCGACGCCAACGCCTCAGCCGTTCGTGCCTGTGCCAATCCTTGCCGATCAATCCTACACCAATCCTGATCCGTCCAATCAGACCACTGCTGAAGACCTTGGCTGGCTGTTGGCGAACCTGTATTACTGCGCGCGCGATGGCAGCGGCGCGCTGACGGCAGCTTTTCCGCAAGAGCTGACAGCGGTCGAGTGCCGCCGCATGATTCGCGTGCTGCGCGCCAATCGGATCAACGGGTTGCTGGAGATGGGCTTGCCGCCTGATGCGCTCTTTGCGCGCAAGCACGGCTGGGCGGCTGAGACGCACGGCGATATGGCGATCATCTTCACGCCGAACGGCGATTTTGTGCTGACCGTGCTGATGTACAATCGGCGTTGGCTTGAATTTGAAGAATCTTCCGCGCTGATGGCGGAAATCGCGCGGCAGAGCTACAATGCCTTCAATCCTGAGCAGCCTATCACCACGACACGGCAAACGAGCATTCCGCTGTGTTCGTTTGACGCCATCACCGCGCTCGATCCGACGCTCATCAGCGATCTACAGCTGCCCGATCTGCCTTTTCCGCGTTAGCTGAGAGGCATTCCTGCCGAAAAGACGCTGAAGACGCGCTGCTGTGTAAATTGTAATTATCAAAATCGAGACAATTCTTAAAATTCACCTAAAGGATGCTGCGCTACAATAGCGAGCTGTTCCATCAGCGTTGAGAGAAACACAGTTATGAGCCAAGACCTGATCGGCAGAAAACTCGGTCACTATGAGATATTTGCGCTGATCGCCCGAGGCGGTATGGCAGCAGTCTACCGCGCGCGCCAGCTCAATATCAGCCGCGAAGTAGCCATCAAAGTGGTCGATCCTGACGTGGCGCGTCAGCCTGAGTTCGCAAGGCGCTTCGTCCGCGAAGCGGAGACCGTTGCTAAGCTCAGCCATGCGCACATCCTGAAACTTTTCGACTATGGCGAGGAAGACGGCTTGATATACCTCGTCATGGAACTGATGCATGGCGGCACGCTTGCGGATCGAATTCGGCAAGGCGCAATGCCGCCGCGCGAAGCAGCGCGCATCCTCAGCCAAGTTGCCTCAGCGCTTGATTACGCTCACAGGCGCGGCATCATTCATCGTGACATGAAGCCGCAAAATGTCCTTTTTGATGATGGCGATAACGCGTTCCTGACCGATTTTGGCATCGCCAAAGTGCTGGACGACTCTAGCCTTGCTAGTAGCGGTCTCGATCTGACTCGACCGGGCATCTCGATGGGCACGCCGCTGTACATGTCGCCTGAGCAGTGGCGTGGTGCGCCACTTGATGGACGTGCCGATATCTACGGTCTAGGCGTGATGCTTTTTGAGATGCTCTGCGGACGTTTGCCTTTTGTCAGCGAGACGCCTGCAGGCATGATGCATGCGCACGTTTATGAACCACCGCCTTCACTGCGCGTCTTACACCCTGAGTTGCCTGAAAGCATCGAGCGTGTTGTGGCGAAGGCGCTGGCAAAAGACCCTAATCAGCGCTGGCAAACAGCAAGTGAGCTAGCGGATGCCTTCAATATCGCTATTACAGGTCAGATGCCGCCTGAACTTGAAATTGAGGATAAACCGACGCCGCCTGAACCTTTCCCGCTAAAAAAACGTCGTGCCGCGTCTGGTGAGTCGTCTGTTGTGCCACGCAGTTCTTACATCACGCCGCTTGGCTCACCTGCCTCAGATATGCTGCTGACACCGCGCTCGCGCTTGCCGCTGCTGGCAGGCGTTGGCAGCCTTCTAGCCGTCCTGATCGCGATCTTCGTTCTTATCGTTGCCAGCTCGAGCAGCGATGAGGAATTATCCGTTGCGCCTACGGAAGCCGCGCTCCTTGCTTCCGAAACACCCTCAACGCCGACATCTGAGCCACTCATACTGCTTGTCTCGGAGACGCCG
>DAOTWB010000282.1:0-10014 GCA_034436235.1 Anaerolineae bacterium | reverse complement strand
CTGCCGCCTGCCATTTTGCGCCAACACGCTGAGCAGCAATTCGCCGAAGAGCTTGCTGCGCTCGCGTCTTTCGATACGCGCCCGCGTCCGCCGAATTGGCGGCTCTCGCCGCAGGCAGTGGCAACTTACGTGCTGGGCGGCACGCTGCCGAATGGCTTCACCATCACGCCGAAGTACATCGGGCAGCGCCGCTTGGTCGAGGCGGCGATTGCCACGCTCGCTACCGACCGCGCGCTGCTGCTGCTCGGCGTGCCGGGCACTGCCAAAACGTGGTTGGCTGAGCATCTGGCGGCTGCCATTGCAGGCGATTCGACCTTGCTGATTCAAGGCACGGCAGGCACGGCTGAAGAAGCGATCCGCTACGGCTGGAATTACGCGCGCCTTTTGGCGGAAGGTCCGTCCATGGCGGCGCTTGTGCCAAGTCCGCTGATGCGCGCCATGGCCGAAGGCAAGATCGCGCGCGTGGAAGAGCTGACGCGCATTCCATCCGATGTGCAGGACTCGCTGATCACGATTCTCTCCGAGAAAACCTTGCCGATTCCAGAGCTGAACGCCGAAGTGCAAGCGCTCAAAGGCTTCAACGTGATCGCCACTGCCAACGACCGCGATCGCGGCGTGAACGATCTCTCAGCCGCGCTGAAACGCCGCTTCAACACGGTCGTGCTGCCTTTGCCTGCCACTGAAGCCGAGGAAGTTGAGATCGTGCGCACGCGCGTGGCGAGCATCGGACGCGCCCTTGAGCTGCCCGCTGAGCCGCCTGCGCTCTTGGAAATTCAGCGTTTGGTCACCATCTTCCGCGAGCTGCGCAACGGCGTCACTGCTGATGGCAAGACCAAGCTCAAGACGCCGAGCAGCACGCTCAGCACTGCCGAGGCGATCTCAGTCCTGACGAGCGGCATGGCGATGGCAGCGCACTTCGGCGATGGCGTGGTGCGCGCTGACGACTTGGCAGGCGGCATGTTGGGCGCGATCATCAAAGACCCTGTGCAGGATCGCACGGTCTGGCTTGAATACCTTGAGACCGTCGTGAAGACGCGCGAGGCGTGGGACGATCTCTACCGCGCTTGCCGCGCGCTGCTCTAGCCTGCGTTTGCGCCGCGAATTTCACGCAAGTTTCACAACCTTTCGCGCCAATTTGCCCTATACTAAAGATGCAATCGGCTCTGGTATAAGAGTCGTTAGTTTTTGCAAACGGCATGTGGCACGCATTGAGGCTAGGTGTATGTCCGCAATTCTTCTGCTCAGCAGAGACAACAATGTTTGGAAAATATTGCGCGAGGCGACCTCAGGCGAGGACTATCAGGCGTATCGCGTTTTGGCAACAGATAGCGTTGAGACGTTCCTCGATTATTTGTACAGCTACGAGACCAGCTTGATCATCCTCGATCTCGCCAGCCTCTGTGAGCAATCCGAGCTGCTCTGCCGCCGCGTGCGCAATTTGCCGCGTGCAGCGCAGGCTGCCTTGCTGTGCATCGTGGATGGCAGCGCAGGCGCCGTCGCGCAGGTGCTGGATGCCGGCGCCGATGATTGCCTGCGCAGGACGACGCTGAACGCACGCGAGCTGGCGGCGCGCCTGCGCGCCTTGCTGCGGCGTGCGCAACGCGCTGCCAAAGCGCCAACGTTGGTCATTTACACGCGCGAGCGCTCGATCAAGCTGGGCGGTCGCACTGTGGAGCTGACGCCGACCGAATTCCAGCTGCTGGAAGTGCTGAGCGAACAGCCAGGCGAGTATTTCACTGCTAGTGAGCTGCTGGAGCGCGTCTGGCATTATCCAAGCGGCAGCGGCGATCCTGCGCTGGTGCGCAATCACGTGCGCAACCTGCGCTTGAAGCTGGAGAGCGACCCTGAGCGTCCGCGCCTGCTGACTTCAGCGCACGGTCGCGGCTATGCGCTCAGCGTGGATGCTCAGCGCCTGTGAGTGTAAGCGTCCTCGATGAATGTGCGCAGCGCGCGCTGAAAGACGGCGCGGTCGAAGCGCAGCGCGTGCCGACGAATGGCTGTGCTATCCATGCGGCGCGCTAAATCCGCCGCTTCAAACTGTTTGAGCGCCGCCACAAGCGATTCGACTGTCGGCGCGTCGAAGAAGAGACCTGTCTCGCCTTCGCGCACAGTGTCCAGTGTTCCGCCGCCGCGAAAGGCGATGATCGGTCTGCCTGCCGCTTGCGCTTGCACAGGCGCGATGCCGAAATCTTCCAAGCCGGGAAAGATGAGCGCTTTGCAGCGCGCCATCAGCGCAGGCAGGTCGGCATCTGGCACATAGCCTAAGAATTTGACCGTCTCGCCTGCCATGCGCTCCAGCCGCTCGCGGTCGCGTCCGCTGCCGCCGACCAGCAGCGGCAAGCCGAGCCGTGTACACGCCTGCACTGCCAAATCCACGCGCTTGTACGGCACAAGGCGCGAGAGGACGAGATAATAATCGCCGATCTGATCGCTCGGCACAGGCGCAAAGCGCGCCGTCTCCACAGGCGGAAAGATGATGGTCGAATCGCGCCCGTAAAAGGTCTTGATGCGCGCTTGAATCTCGGTCGAAATGGCGATGAAATGATCCACGCGCTGCGCCGCGGCGTAGTCCCAGCGCCGCAGCGCGCCGATCAGCGGCTGCAACGCGGTCTTGACGGCGCGTCCTAGCTGCTCGCGCGCCACATAGGCTTCGTATTGCCACACATAGCGCGTCGGCGCTAGGCAGTAGCAGATGTGCAGCGCACGGCGCGCGCCGCGCCGCGTGCGCACGCCGTGACAGAAGCCGCTTTTGTTGCTCAGCACCACATCGTACTCAGACAGATCGAGCGCGCCGAAGGCGAGCGGATAGAACGGCAGATAGCGCTGATGATGCTGATGGATTTGCGGCAGCCGATCCGTCCACAGCACCTTGATGTTCCACGCTTGCCAAGCAGCGGGCATTTTCTCGCGCCAATACAAGCTGGTGTAGATCGGCGCTTCAGGGAACATGCCGACTAGCTCGGTCAGCACGTCTTCGGCGCCGCCAACTTGGTTCAGCCAGTCATGGACGAGCGCTAATCGCATCTGGGCAAGACGTGCGCAGCGTTACTGCTCGTCATCAGGCTCGTCGGGCTTGGGCGACTTGAAAATTCGCCCGAAAATGCTGCCTGAACGTCGCGATGGCGCTTCACCATCGAGCGAGGAAGGCGCGGTGTTGCTGAACGGATCGCGCGGCGCGCCAAAAATTGACGGACGGTCGGAGCGCGGCGGCGTGGCGCGACCGCGCAGCGATGCGAAGATGCTGGGCGCGTGCAGCGCGTCGTTCACAGTGCGTCCGCCGCGCAAGGGCGGCAGCTTGGCGTGAATGATCGGCTCAGCGCCAAGACGGATGTGCAAGCGCTGCGCCATCTGGCGAATCGCTTGGCGCAGCTCGGCGTGTTTTGCCTGCAGCTCAGCAGCGCTCTCGATCTGCACGTGGAGCGCGATATGCGCGTCGCCTTTCATGGCGTGAACGTCCACTTCGCTGCACTTGACGCCTTGCACCTTCGAGGTGGCGATGAAGACCTGATCGCAGACCGATGCTGCGTCTAAGAAAAGCACGCCTTTGCCATGCCGCACACGGACTTGGTCGCTCGGTCGCTCCAGATCGAAGGTCAAGGCGCGCCCGATCAGGATAGTGAAGCCGAAGAGCAACGCGCCTAACAACAGCGACGCAAGGTTCAGCGCCACTTCAGGCGATTCGACGTGCGCTTGCAGGAATTCCTGCAGGCTGCCTGCCAGCAGCCCGCGCGCCAGCAACGTTCCGATCAACGCGATCAGCAACGCGCCGATCAGCTCTTCAGAATGTTCACGCCGATTTCCGCCCATGCGCCTCACCTCGCCTGTGTTTTGAGTGCATGGCTGACATTATAGCATACAACGCGCCTGCGTGCAGCGCCTATGACGCGCTCGGACTTGGCACGAAGGCGCCGCGCAGCACTTCTTCCTCAAAGAACTCAACCTTCCGATCGTGCGCGTAGTGATAGAGCGCCACGCGATAGATGCTACCCAGCGCGCCTGCCACCAGACCGATGAAGGCTAGGATCGCCACAATTGCCAGCACTGTGATCACCAGCACGAAGGTCGAGCCACTCAGGGCTGCCAGTGCCGCGATCGGCAAGCCGATCAGGAGCACCAAGGCTGCCACCAGCATGAACACAGCGCCGATGCCGCCGCTGCCCACGATCTGCCGTCCCCATGTATCGCGCACCAACTGTCCGCTGCGCTTGACCGCCTCGATAGCGCCTTTGCCTTCGCGCACCATGACCGGCACCGTCAAAAAGGTCACGACTGCCCAAGCCACCTCGACCAAGCTGGCAGCGATGCCGGCGAGAATGCTCACCACGATGTTCTTGCTCTCGCGCCCTGCGTCGCGGATGAGCGCGCTGATCACGCCGACGGTCGCGTTCAGCGCTGCAAAGGTCACAATCGCGCCTAAGTGATTGTTGGCTATGGCGAACCCATCGCTCACTTTTGGATCCTTGCCGTCAAAACGCATGAAGACGGCGCCTGTCAGCGCCGCGTTGCTGTAGGTCACCACGATTGAGATGGCGAAGTAGTAAAGGAACAGCACCGCAATGCCGACGATGTAAGCGAAGATATTGCCGTCGCCTTCGCCCGTCATCGCTTGCAACAAGCCCGAGCCAAGCAGCGGCAGCGCGAAGACGAGCGAGATGACCAGCACGCCAATCATCGAGAGCAACGGAAACGCCAGCAGCTCCTTATCCTTCTGCAGGATGTCCCACGAAATCTTGGTCAGTTCCCAACTGCGCCGAAACGTCTTGAACATCGCAAACCTTCCCTCACACAATAGCGTGCGCTGCGCGTATCTATGATAGCTAATTTTTGCGCTTGTGCAGAAAATATGGCGCGTTGTAAAGCAAAATATGCAACTTGAATACGCGATTTTTACAGCGTGTGCAGCACGATCAGCACGTAAGGCGCGGCGATCAGCACAAAGCCTGCCGTCAGTGGCGCTTTGAGGAACGGCGTCGGTTGATAGCGCTCGCCGCGCCAGATCAGGTTGCCCGAGCTGTCATCGCGCTGAAAGCGCGCGCGCAACGCCTCAGGAAACCATGCGCGCACAAAATCAGCGCGCACATGCAAGTCAGTTGGCGCTGTTTGCAGCGTGAGCGTCCGCTTGACCCGACTGAGCGTCGCCTCATCGAATTCCAAAAGCGCAATCAGCTGCCAGTCGCTCGGACCGAGCGCGCTGCCGCTAGCTGATACCATCGGCTCGGTCAGCCATTGCGCGCTGATCGGTTGAAAGTTGAGTTGGATGAGCCGTGCGAGCATCGCCAGATCGGATTGTGGCGTCTCAGCACCAGGCGTAACATTCTCTTGCCGCGCGTCCAAGCAACTGCTCAAAAGCGCGCTGCATAGCAGCATGGATAGCATACGGCGCGCCATTCTTTCGGCTGATGGACGTCTGTGTAGTTGCACTGGCAAGCTGCTCATCGTAAAATTTTCAGCATCCATGCCTCAGCAAAAGAACATTTTTGTGAGATAGACTGCCATGCATCCCGATGCACAGACTTTGGCGAACATCCGTGCCGCGCGCACTTATCACGAGCGACCGCCTGAGCAGTACCTTGTGCCGTATCGCCACATTGCGCATTTGCTGGAATGCCGCACGCACGAATCGCCCGACAAGATTTTCCTGATCGCCTATGACGCGGACGGCTTACGCGCTGAGTATACATACGCGCAATTCAACGCACAAGTCAACCGCGCCGCCAACCTGTTGCAAGCGCTCGGCATCCGCCACGGCGACCGCGTCGCCACGCTCGCCTACAACCATGCCGAGACCGTCATTCTCTACTTCGCCTGTTGGAAGCTCGGCGCCACGCTCGCGCCGCAAAACGTGGCTGAAGATGACGCGCGTATCGCCTTCATCCTGCGCAATAGCGAAGCGGTCGCGCTCTTCGTCCGCCATGACTATCTAGAGCGCGCCGCGCACATCCTGAGCGGCGCCGAAGGCGCAGGCGCGCCGAATATCCGCCGCGTGGTGCAGATGGGCGGCGCGCCGAGCGATGCATTCCTGCATTTCGGCGCCGCGCTCGCTGAGCAGTCCGCTGTGTTCAGCGCGCCTGACCAATGCTCGCTCGAGAGCGAAGCGCTTTTGGTCTACACCAGCGGCACCACAGGCGCGCCGAAAGGCGTGGTGCTGACTCAGTACAATTTGCTGGTGGACGCGCGCGGCATCAGCGATTGGCAAGGCATCACTGGCAATCAGCGCCTGATGTGTGTCTTGCCGATCCATCACGTGAACGGCATCGTGGTGACGCTCGTCACGCCGTTGTACATCGGCGGCAGCGTGGTGCTGAATCGCCAGTTCCAATCGCAGACCTTCTGGCAGCGCATTGCGGCTGAGCGCGTGCATATCGTCAGCGTTGTGCCGACCTTGCTGCAATTCTGTTGTGAGTACGCCGATGCACAGCGCGCGCGCGGTCAGAGCATCTGGGGAAAAGATGTGCGCCGCGACGACCTAGCGCATTTTCGGCACATGATCTGCGGCGCCGGCACGCTCTCAGTGGCGCTTGCCAAGCGCTTTGAGGAGCAATTCAACATCCCGATCTTACACGGCTACGGTCTGAGCGAGACGACCTGCTATTCGTGCTTCCTACCGATTGACCTGAGCGCGGATGAGCATCAAGCCTGGCTGCAAGCGCACGGCTATCCGTCCATCGGCTGCCCGATCAGCCCGAATGAGATGGCGATCTTCGACGCGAGCGGCAACGGCGTCCAGCTTGGCGAAGGCGAGCGCGGCGAGATTTGCATTCGCGGTCACAATGTGATGAAGTATTACTTCCAGCGCCCTGAAGCCAATGCCGAGACCTTCAAATTCGGTTGGTTCCGCAGCGGCGATGAAGGCTTCTTCCTGCGCGATGCGCGCGGCAGACAGTTTTTCTTCATCACCGGACGCATCAAAGAGCTGATCAATCGCGGCGGCGTGAAATTCTCGCCCTTCGATATTGAAGAAGTGTTGCTGAGCATCCCTGGCGTCAAAGTTGGCTTGGCAATCGCCTTCGAGAACGTCTACTATGGCGAAGAAGTTGGCGCGTATGTTGTGTTGGAAGAAGGCGCCGCCTTGACCGAAGATCAAATTCTGCAAGCGTGCCGCGCCAAACTGACCTTCGAAAAAGCGCCTAAGGTCGTCGTCTTCGGCACGGAAGTGCCTGTCACCACCACAGGCAAGTATCAGCGGCTGAAGCTGCGCGAGCGCTTTGCCGCTTGGCGCGCTGTGCAGTTCCGTCCGCAGAGCTGAGCCGAGCCATGCCGTGCCTCGAGCCGCTCAATCACGCTTGGATCGTGCGCGCCCCGCTCTTCCTACGCACAAGCGCCGAGACTCAGCGCGCCATTGACGCCGCGCTGCACGTGCGCACGTACGTCAATAAGCAAGCCATCTTCCTCGAAGGCCATCGTCCAACAGGCTTAGGCGTGTTGGTCAGCGGCTTGGCGCGCTTGTATCACATCCTGCGCGATGGACGCCTGCACGTGCATCACTATGCGCGCCCTTACGCCGCGCTCAACCTGATCCCAGCCTTGGACGGCAGACCGAATCCTGTCAGCGCCGAAGCCGTCGGCGAAGCGCGCGTCGCTTGGCTCGCTCGCGAGCGGCTTCTGGCGCTGATGACGGCAGATTCCGAGCTGATGCTCAGCTGCATCCGCCTGCTCACCTTGCAAAATCGCGAGCTGATCGCGCGCCTTGACGACATCGGCTTTCGGACTGTGCCAAGCCGCTTGGCGCGCCTGCTTTTGCGGCGCGGCGGCTTCGAGCGCGAGGTGAATCTGCCGCTCGATACGCTCTCGCAGGATGAGATCGCCGCCGTGCTTGGCACCAGCCGCGAAGTGCTCGGTCGCGCCTTGCGCCAGCTCTACGATCTCGGCTTGGTGCGCCGCGAAGGTCGCCATTACGTGATCGTGGATCGTGCAGGCTTAGAAAAATTGGCGGAAGAATGAACTTGATAGGACGTGCCAATGCCTTTTGAAATGGTCAAGCTCGCCGATGACGTCTATCACTTGCAGAGCGGCGCTAACGCAGGCGTGATCGCGGCGGACGGTCAGGCGCTGGTGATTGACGCAGGCTTGGATGACGACATGGGCAAGCGCATCAAGCGCGCGCTTGAGTCGCTCAACGTGTCGCTCGCCGCCCTGATCTTGACGCACGGTCACGCCGATCATTTCGGCGGCGCCGCCTATCTGCGCCGAACCTTGCCGCCGTTCGCCGTCTATGCGCCGCCGCTGGAAGCCGCCTTCATCAGCGAAGCCGCGCTGGAAGGCATGATGCTCTCCGCAGGCGCCGCGCCCATAGACCAGCTGCGCGGCAAATTCACTTTGGCGCAAGCCTGCGCTGTTGATCACTTGTTGACGCACGGCGCGCTGAACCTGCTCGGACTCGATCTGGAGATCGTGGCGCTGCCAGGACATTCGCCGAATCAGATCGGCGTGCGCTACCGCGACATTCTCTTCAGCGCCGATGCCTTCCTGCCCAGCGCCGCGCTTCAGAAGTATCCTGTGCCGTTCACCGTTCACATGGCGCAAGCGCTTGAGAGCCTTGCGCAGCTCGCCGCGCTGGACGGCGTCCGCTTCGCGCCCGGACACGGCGCGCAGCTCAGCGATGCGCGCGCCGTCATCGCGCACAACACTGCCGTCTTACAGCGCCTGATCGAGATGACCTTTGAGCGGCTGCGCGCCGCGCCCATGCACGATGCCGCGCTCACGCAAAGCATCTGCGCCGCGCTCGGCGATCCGTTGCCGAACGCCGTCAGCTATGGCTTGGCGCGCACGGCTGTGCAGGCTGCGCTCGCCTATCTGTACGAGCGCGGTCAGGTCGCTTTTGAAGCGGGCGGCTTTTGGCGCGCCGTGCTATAATGCGCCATCATGCAGCACACCTTCACAGTCCCTGAGCAGGCGCACGGCGAGCGCTTGGACAAATTCCTGACCGATCAGTTGGCAGCGCATGGCATCGCGCTCTCGCGCGTCCGCGTGCAGCAATTGATCAAGGAAGGCGCCGTGCGCCTGAACGGCAAGCCTGAGAAGCCTGCCTACCGCCTTGCTCAAGGCGACCAACTCCACGTGCAGCTGACGCCTGAGCTGCTCGCGCCCGACCTGAACAGCGCCTTGCAGCCCGAGCCGCTGCCGCTGCACATCCTCTACCGCGACGCCGATATCGTGGCGATCGATAAGCCTGCAGGCATGGTCGTGCATCCTGCCGCAGGCAACGCGCACGGCACGTTGGTCAACGCGCTTTTGGCGCACTTTCCGCAAGTGGCGTCCGTCGGTGGCGAGAATCGCGCAGGCATTGTGCATCGCTTGGATAAAGAGACCTCAGGCGTGATTTTGGTCGCGCTCAGCGAAGCGGCGCGCTTGCACCTGATGGCGCAATTCGCCGCGCGCAGCGTCCGCAAGCGCTATTTGGCGCTGGTGGATGGCGCGCCCAGCACGCTCAGCGGCGTCATCAACGCGCCCATCGGTCGCGACCCTGCCCAGCGCAAGCGCATGGCGATCCTGCCCGCCAATCGCGGCGGTCGCGAGGCGATCTCGCATTTCCAAGTCTTGGAGCGCTTCGCGCAGCACGCGCTGCTGGAAGTGCTGCCGCAGACCGGGCGCACGCACCAGATTCGCGTCCATCTGGCGTTCATCGGCTGCCCGATTGTCGGCGATGCCGTCTACGGACGGCGCAAGCCGACTCTCAAGCTGGGCAGGCACTTCCTGCACGCCGAGTCCATCGTCTTCCGCAACCTTGCCGATGAGCAGGTGCGCGTGCAAGCGCCGCTGCCGCCTGAGCTGACGCGCGCCCTTGCCGCTTTGCGCGCCGCCGCCTCATAGACGCCGCAATCAGCACAAGCAAGCAGAACTCACACATAGTGCCGCAGAATGCATCTTTTTCGAGTAGTGCGCTTGACTTAAAATTGCTAACTCAGAAAATATCGCTTCGTTGTATTCTAGAAATCTTTTCTCATTCTTTAAGCAACTGTAAAACTTGACAAAAGCGCTGAACTGAACTATTCTATTGTTACAAGCATTGAGTTC
>DAOTWB010000281.1:0-12385 GCA_034436235.1 Anaerolineae bacterium | reverse complement strand
GCGTAGCGCGCCCAGTCGCCGTTCACCCAAGGCAGGTTGCCTAAAAAGGTATCTTGCAGCAGGATGAGCAGGATGCGCGTGCCGCTCTGACTGTAAGCGCGGATGATTGGATCGTAGAAGGCGAAGGCGCGCTCAGGCGGCTCGCGACGGCTATCCATGTGCAGCACAAAACGCACCCAACCTAAGCCGCGCAAGTCGTCAGGCGCAGGATTGGCGGTTGGATTGTTCGGATCGATGTTGATGCCGAGCAGGCGCTCGCGCTGCGGCACGCCGTCGGTCATGAAGACGCTGCGACCGTCCAGCGAGCGCGCAGCGCACCAACCGCGCTCAAAATTCAGCCATAAGTAGCCGTCCGACTCAACGCGGCGCGAATCTTCGACGGCGATGACCTGATTGCGGCGCAAGGTTTGCCCTGTGCGAAAAGCGGGTTGTGTGGAAGGCTGTGAGCGGATGTTGAGGCTGTTCACCATGCAGCGATATTGCCGAAGCGCCATTGCACAATCCCTGCCTGAGTCTGGGCTGAACTGCGCCTGAATCTAGCGCCGAACGCGCAAAAGAGCAAACGCTGTGCAAGGCACATCTGTTGCGCACAACGGCGCGTGTTATAATGGCTGCGCTATCGTTCGGAGCAGCTGCTCACAATTTGAAAAGACGCATGTTCAGAAAACTTCTGGTCGCCTCTGCGCTGATCGCCTTGCTCGGCTTCGGCGCGCTGATGCACATCCGCGCGCGAGACGCAGTGGTCATCGCGCTGAACTTCGAGTTCCTTCGGCAAGGCACGGCAGGCGTGGTCACTTTGAGCGGACCTGACCTAGTCGGCGGCGTGGCGAGCGCATTCGAGCGCACTTATCCGTTCTTTCCGATCACGGGCGGCTTCGCTGCACTGCTTGCCGTGCCAATGGAACAGCGCATTCGCGACTATCCGATCACGGTCACGGTCTACCGCGCCAATGGCGACACGCTGACATGGGAAGGCACAGTCAAGGTCGCCTCAGGCGAGTTCATCCGCGAGCCGACGTTCATCCTGCCTTCAGAGAAATTCCACTTGCTGGATATGTCCGTGCAAGAGAACGAAGACGCGCGCATGAACAGCATCTACAGCGTGGTGACGCCTGAGCGCTTTTGGGAAGGACAGTTCAGCTTGCCTGCCAACGCGCCGACTACGTCGCCATTTGGCAGCGTGCGCGACTTCAACGACGGCTCGACGCGGCGGCACGGCGGCTACGATTTTCGGATGCCTGTCGGCATGCCTGTGAAAGCCTCTGCCAGCGGACGAGTCGTGTATGCGCGTCCGCTGGATATTCACGGCAACAACGTGATCATCGACCACGGCTGGGGCGTTTTCAGCAACTACTCGCACTTGAGCCAGATTTTCGTCGTGCCAGGGCAGATCGTCCTGCAAGGCGAGGTGATCGGCTTGAGCGGCAACACAGGCCGCAGCACCGGTCCGCACTTGCACTGGGAAATCGCTGTGAATGGCGTCCTGATCAATCCAATGGACTTCATCCGTCTGAAAATGCCGACCTGAGCGCAGGCGGAAAGGCTGAGCGGACGTGCTGTTGCTCTACATGGTCATGGCGTGGTGCAGCGGCATCGCTTTGAGCGCAGCGCGTCCTGAGGCAACTGCGTTGCACAGCGCGTTGCCTGTCTTGACAGCTCTGAGCGGCATGGCAGGCGCTGCGCTCGGCTATCGGATGCGCAACGTGCGCCGCGCGTGCCTGTGCCTTGCAGCGGCAGGTTTTGGCGCGCTGCATCACAGCGCGGCGTCTCAGCCGTTTCGTCCTGATCAGCTGGCATTCTACAACGATCTCGGCACGGCGGTCGTAGAAGGCGTGGTAAGCGCACCGCCTGAACGTCGCGAGAACGCGCTGCGCCTGCGGCTGAGCGTCAGGCGCTGGGAACGCGGCGAGCGCAGCCAAACCGTGCAAGGCGAGGCGCTCGTCTACACTGAGCGCTACGCGGAAGTGCGTTATGGCGACCTAGTGCGCGTGCGCGGCGCGCCACAGACGCCGCCAACTTTCGACGCGTTCTCGTTCCGCGACTTCTTGGCGCGGCAAGGCGTTCACACGATTGTGCAGCGCGCTGAGATCAGCCTGCTCGAACGCGATCAAGGCGATGCATTCCTGACTGCGCTCTATGCGCTGCGCGCTGAGTCAGGCGCGCTGATCAAACGCTTGCTGCCCGATCCACAAGCGGCGTTTTTGGCAGGCATCCTGCTCGGCGATGAGAGCAATATCACGGCGTCGCTCGCCGATGCCTTTCGGCGCACCAACACATCGCATTTGATCGCCATCAGCGGCGCGAACATCGCCGTGATCGTAGCGCTGCTAATAGCCATAGCGCGCTTGCTGCCGCGTCGCTTGGCAGGTCGCGTCGGTACGCTAATCGTGACCGTGTGCGGCGTCTCGCTTTACACGCTCTTCGTCGGCGCAGAGCCTTCCGTTGTGCGCGCCGCGATCATGGCGACCTTCGTGCTATTGGCGGAGCGCTTGGGCAGGCGCAACGACGGCTTGACGGCGCTCGCTGCTGCCGTCTTCCTGATGACTTTGCTCAATCCGTTGATGTTGTTCGATCTCGGGCTGATCTTGAGCGCGGCAGCCACGCTCGGCTTGATCCTGTACTTGCCGCCGCTCGCGCAGCTGAGCGAACGTCTTTTGCGCCGCCTGACCGACTCAGCGCGTGCGCAACGCATTGCGTCGCTCTTGGCGGAGTGGTTTTTGATCACAGTGGCGGCGCAGATCACCACGTTGCCGATCATCTTGCTCATCAACGGCGCGTTCGCGCCGCTCGGCGTGATGGTGAACCTTTTGGTGGCGCCTGCGCAGCCGTTGATCATGTCGGGCGGCTTAGTGACTCTAGCGCTCGGCGCGCTGTGGCAGCCGCTCGGTCAATTGGCAGCTTGGACAGTCGGCCTGCCACTCAGCTACACGCTCGCGATCATTCGCGGCGCGGCGGATGTGCCTGCGCTCAGCGCGCCGATCGCGCTCACGCCGTTGAGCGTTGCGCTGTACTACGGCGCGCTCTTCAGTCTGACCGCGTTCGCTATGCAACATCCTGCCGTGCGGCGGCGCGTCTGGAGTTGGCTGCGTAAGGCGCGGCGCTCGACGGCGCTTGTATTGAGCGGCGGCAGCGTGGCGGCGCTCATCTGGTCGCTCGTGATGGCGCGTCCTGATGGCAAGCTGCACATCTGGTGGTTAGCGGTTGGCGAAGGCAGCGCAGTACTGATTCAAACGCCGCACGGCGCGCACATTTTGATTGACGGCGGCAAGAATCCACAACGCCTGCAGCAAGCGCTCGGCGATCAACTGCCTTTCTACAAACGTCATCTCGATCTGCTGATCATCACGGCGCCGCACGATAAGCTGATCGGCGCGCTGCCTGCTCTGCTGGAACGCTACAGCATTGGCGCGCTTTTGCACAACGGACAGCGCACAGCCAGCCCGACTTTCCTCGCCCTTGAGCGCGCTTTACAGACGCTGGACGCGCCTAGCTCGCCGATCGGCGCCGGTTGGCAGGTCGAGACGAGCGACGGCGTGCGGATCGTCGCGCTGGCGCCGCACAGCGTGCCTGAGGTCGCCACGCGCCCTGATAGCGCGCCGCTGATCTTGCGCGTGGAATATGGCGCGGCGCGCTTCTTGATAGCGGCTGAGGCATCGCCTGAGGCGATGGGCGATCTGCTCAGGCAGGCGGACGATCTCTGGGCGCACGTTGTGCAGTTGCCTGCCAATGGCGCCGCCAATAGCAATCCATCGCGTTGGATAGCGCGTGCGCAGCCGCAGTTGGCAGTGGCAGTTGCCGAAATAGGCAACGTGAACGCGCAGCCTGCCGAAGCGCTGATCGAACGCTTGAATGCGCCGCTCTATCGCACCGATCAGCATGGCACGCTGCACTTCATCAGCGACGGCGCGACGCTGATCGTGCGCACGGCGCGGCACGTGCATCCGTGACGTCTTTACGCTACAATCTAGCATACCGCCCTGGCATGAGGATATTGGCTATGGACAAGCGATTGGTTGAGTTCATTCGGACGCTGCGCGCTGCCGGCGTGCGCATCTCTGTGGCGGAGAGCTACGACGCTATGCGCGCTGTGGAGCAGGTCGGTGTGTATGAGCGCGGCGTCTTTCAATCGGCGTTGCGCACCACGCTGGTCAAAGAAGCCTCTGATCTGCCCGTCTTCGACTATTTTTTCCCGCTCTTCTTCGATACTGCCGCGCCGCCGATGTTCAACATGGAGCAAGAGCTGACGCCTGATCAGCAACAGATGCTCAGGCAAGCGCTGCAATCTCTGGCAGGCAATCCGCAGGCGCTGCAGCAGCTGCTCCAGCAGCTCATGCGCGGACGACCGTTCGATCAGAGCCAGCTTGAACAGCTCAGCCAGCAGATCGGTCTGCCGAATGCCGATGCGCCGAGTCAGCAAGGTTACTATCAGCGGCTGATGCTACGTGCGCTGAGCATGAACGAGCTGCGCGAGCTGCTCGACCAGCTGGAAGCGGCGCTGCAAGAAGCCGGCATGAGCGAAGAGGCTATTGAAGAAGTCATGGCGATGCTGCGCGCCAATGGCGAGGCGCTGCGCGAGCAGATCGAGCGTTTTGTCGGCAGCCAAATCGCGCGCAACATGGGCGAGAATCCGCCTGAGAAGCCTGATGCGCAAGACCTCATGCACACGCCGTTCCGCGCCTTGAGCCAAGAAGAAGTTGAAGCGCTGCGCGACGAAGTGAAGCGCTTGGCTGCCAAGCTGCGCAGCCGCGCCGCTTTGCGTCAGCGGCGCGCCAACGACGGCGTACTCGATCCGAAAAGCACCTTGCGTCATAACTTGCGCTACGGCGGCACGCCGATTGAGCTACAGTTCCGTCGGCGCAGCTTGAAGCCGCGCCTCGTGCTGATCTGCGATATTTCTACCTCAATGCGCTACTGCGCTGAGTTCATGCTCACGCTGATCTACGAGCTGCAGGATCAAGTGGCGAAGGCGCGCAGCTTCATCTTCATCAGCGATCTGCACGAGATCAGCGATTACTTCAAAGCGATGCGTCCTGAGGCGGCTGTGCAGGAAGTGTTGTACAGGCATCCGCCCGGCTCGTACAACACTGATCTCGGACGCAGCCTGCAGACGCTCTTCAGCGAGAAGCTGGACGCGCTCGATAGCCGCACGACCGTCATCGTGCTAGGCGACGGACGCAACAATTACAACGATCCGCGCCTTGACTTGGCAGCTGAGATGCGGCGGCGCGCACGGCGCGTGCTGTGGTTCAATCCTGAGCCGCAATATCAGTGGGGAACGGGCGACAGCGATATGCTGGCGTACGCGCCGCTGGCTTCAGGCGTCTATCAAGTGGCGAACATGGCGCAGCTAGTCGAGGCGATTGACCGAATCATGGGCGACGGCTGAGCGCGACGCGCTGACGGATGGCGCGGCGTAGCGCGTCCGCTGCGATCCACAGCGCCAGCGCGCTGAAGCCGAGCGGCGCCAAGCAGCCGAGATAGAAGCAGCCTTCGCAACGGCGCTTCAACATCGGCGCATCCTGACGAGACGGCGTTGCAACTGAGTCGCCTCGGCATAGTAGCTTTCCAGCGTGTGCATCACAGCCGACCACGATTGGCGCTCGGCATAGGCGCGCGCAGCGGCGCTCATCCGCGCGCGCAGGGTTGAGTCGGCGAGCAGTTGGCACGTCCGCTCGTGAAATGCCGTCGCGTCGTGCGCAGGGACGAGAAAGCCTGTCTCGCCGTGTCGCACCAGCGCTGCCGAGCCGCCTTGATCGGCAGCGATGACAGGCAAGCCGCTCGCCATCGCTTCTAAGATGACCTGTCCGAACGTCTCGCGCACAGCAGGGAAGACGAAGACATCGGCAGCCGCGTAAGCATCCGCCAGATCGTCGCCTAACAGATGCCCGATGAAGTGCGCCGTGCCGCCATTTGTGCAGAGCGCTTGCCGCACTTGCGGCAAATGCTCACCATCGCCGATCAGAGTCAATGCGATAGATGGATCGCGCGCTAACGCGCTGAGCGTCTCAAGATGCTTCTCGCGCGCCATGCGTCCAACATATAGCGCGATGCCGCGCGCTTGTGAGCGTGCGTCGCGCAGGCGCGCCTGCCAAGCTGCTGAGCGCCGAGTCGGCGTGAAGCGCGTTGTGTCCACGCCGCGTCCCCAGAGTCGCAGCCGCTTGAAGCGCCATGCGCGCAGCTGCGCTAGGACGACCGACGTCGGTGCGAGCGTCAGCGTGCAGCCATTGTGGATGAAACGCAGGATCGCTTTGAAGAGCGGCGCAAAATGCGGCGCGCCGTAGCTGTGCGCATAGCCGGGCAGATCAGTTTGATAGTTCGCCACAACTGGGACGCGCAGCGCAGCGCCGCCTAACATGCCGAGCATACCGAGCGTGAACGGACTGAACAAGTGGATCAGATCGGGCTGAAAATGCCGCAGGCGCTCTAAGATAGGCAGCCAGAGCAGCGCGACGCGCGTCTCAGGATAGCTGGGCAGCCATAAAGAAGGCACGCTGCAAATTGGCGTGCCTTCGATCTGCTCAGGCGCAGGGTGCGGCGCAAAGACCAGCAACTGGCGTCCGCTGCGCTGCAAATGGCGTATGGTCAGCAGGGCAGTGCGCGAGACGCCGTCTACTTTAGGCAAAAATGCCTCTGTGAAGATCGCCACGCGCTGCACAGCTGTGCAGAGTGTCTCTAATGGTAGCGGCTGACCGAGTGCGCTCGACTCGGCGGCGATGATCGCGGCAATCGGATCGCGCATAGCGCACCTTTTCAGAGCGGCTGACGGACGGCGCTGCGCCGTCCGTCATGAAGAGCGTGACCGTGCTTCAGAAGTCGCGCTTGCCTGACTGAATGGCTTTCTTCACTTCGCCAATGGCGCGCGTGACTTCAATGCCGCGCGGACAGGCAGGCGTGCAGTTATAGACCGTGCGGCAACGCCACACGCCGTCAGGATCGGCTAACACATCGAGGCGCTCTTGCAATAGCTGGTCGCGATCGTCGAAGATGAAGCGGTGCGCCTGCACGATGGCTGCCGGACCGACGTATGCGCCGTTCGCCCAAAAGCTAGGACAGCTGGTGGTGCAAGCTGCGCACAAGATGCACTTGGTCGTGTCGTCAAAGCGCTCGCGCGCCTCGATGGTCTGCAGGCGCTCGCGCGGCTTGCCATCCGGACCGATTGGCGGCGGCGTCTCGTTGACCAGATACGGCATCACAGCGCGATAATGCGCGAAGAACGGCTCCATATCCACGACCAAATCCTTGATCACAGGCAGACCGAGAATCGGCTCGACCTGAATCTTCGGATGCTCGCCAAATTCCTGCAGCAGCACTTTGCAAGCAAGCCGATTCCGACCGTTGATACGCATCGCATCTGAGCCGCAAATGCCTTGCGCGCACGAGCGGCGCAGCGTGAGCGTGCCATCAATTTCCCACTTGATGCGATGCAGCAGCTCTAAGACGCGATTGGTCGGCTCGCAATCTTTCAGCGTATAAGTTGCCCAATAAGGCTTCTTGTCTTTTTCAGGGTTGAAGCGACGAATGCGGATTATGGCTTCCACAGTGATCCAATTCCTTTCCTGCCGTCAGGTGAGCAAAGCAAGCGCCTTGCTCACCTGCGCTTGCTGACTAGTAGACGCGCTCTTTCGGCTGATACTGCGTGATCACGACAGGCTTGTAGTCCACGCACAAGCCTTCTTCGCCGTCACGGTAGACCATTGTGTGCTTCAGCCAATTTTGATCGTCGCGCTGCTCGTAGTCTTCGCGCGCGTGCGCGCCGCGACTCTCAGTGCGATTCAAGGCGGAGAAAGCAGTCACTTCTGCCAGTTCCAGCAAACAGCCGAGTTCCCACGTCTCCAGCACATCCGTGTTGAAGGTGCTGCCGCGATCGTCAATGCCGATGTTGGTGGCGAACTCGCGGCGCAGCTCGCGAATGGTGTCCAGTGCTTTCTGCATATCCTTGCCGTTGCGGAAGACGCCGACCAAATCTTGCATGGTGGATTGCATCTTCTTGCGCAGGACGTAAGGCTTAGTGCTGCCGCTGGCTGTGCGAATGCGATTCAGCTCGCTCTCAATCTTGCGTCCGGCGTCGCTTGGCATCGGCACGAAGGACGCGCCGCGCGAATACTCGGCAGCGCGCAAGCCTGCCCGACGACCGAACACGATCAAGTCCACCAGCGAGTTGGTGCCAAGCCGATTGGCGCCATGCACGCTGACGCAAGCGCATTCGCCTGCTGCGTACAAGCCCGGAATGACGCGATTGGTGCTATCGGCGATCACCTCGGCGTTCACATTGGTCGGAATGCCGCCCATGGCGTAATGCGCGGTCGGCTGAATCGGCAGCGGCTCAGTGATCGGATCGATGCCGGCGTAAGTGCGACCCTGATCGCAAGTCTCTGCCAGCTTGGTCTCGATGTAATGCGGCGTGTAGTGATCGGCGTTCTCGCCTGCCTCTGCCTTGTAACGACGGACAGTCTCAGGCGTCAGGTCAAGGTGCAGATAGCGCTTGCCCTTGATGCCGCGTCCCTCGCGCAATTCAATAGCGATCGCGCGCGAGATCACGTCGCGGCTCGCCAAATCTTTCACCTTTGGCGCGTAGCGCTCCATGAAGCGCTCGCCGCGCCCGTTGAGCAACACGCCGCCTTCGCCGCGCACGCCTTCCGTGATCAGGAAACCTGTTGGATACAAGCCCGTCGGATGGAATTGGAAGAATTCCATATCCTCAAGCGGAATGCCGTTGCGGAAAGTGATGGCAGCGCCGTCGCCTGTCATGCTGTGCGCGTTGCTGGTCACTTCCCAACACTTGCCCCAGCCGCCTGTGGCGAACACAATCGCTTTGGCGTGGAACAGATGCAGCGACCCATCGCGCAGGCAGACTGCCACAGCGCCGGCAGGCAGATCGCCGTTCATGATCAAATCCACAACGTGGAATTCATCGTAGAAAGTCACGTTGTTTTTGATGCACTGCTGGTAGAGCGTCTGCAAAATCATATGACCTGTGCGGTCAGCGGCGTGGCAAGCGCGGCGCACAGGCTTGCCCGTCACGTTATTAGTGTGACCGCCAAAGCGCCGCTGCGAGATTTTGCCTTCCTTGGTGCGGTCAAACGGCAAGCCCATATGCTCAAGTTCGATCACGGCGTCAATCGCTTCGCGCGCCAAAATCTCAGCGGCGTCCTGATCGGTCAGGTAATCGCCGCCTTTGACCGTATCGAAGGCGTGCCATTCCCAATGATCTTCCTCTTCGTTGCCCAACGCCGCGCCAATGCCGCCCAGCGCCGCGCCCGTGTGTGAGCGCGTTGGATACAGCTTGCTGATGACGGCGACGCTCACCGTGCGCGACGCATAGAGCGCTGCCATCAAGCCTGCGCCGCCCGCGCCTAGAATGATCGTATCAAACTGATGTGTAATCATACGTCCCTTCACACTTCCAACAGTCATCGCTTCCGTTAGCGCACAAGGTTATCCGAGTTGACATCCACGCTGATCGCTTGTGAAGTCTGGCTGAGCATCTCAGCTGTGGTCGCCGGCACACTCTGCAAAATCGCCAGAGCGCCAACCAATAGCACGCCGATCATCGTGCCGAACGACGCCAAACGCAGCGCGCGGTTGACCACGCGATTGTGGATGTAATCGTTGATAATGTAGCGCACGCCGTTGAAGCCATGCAGCACCACCAAGAACAAGAGCAGGATGTCGTAAATGCGCCAAATGTAGACGCCCGCCAGCATGGTATCCCAGCGCAAGCGCACAAAATTGACAGCCGTCAGCGTAGCGTCCATGTTCGGTCCGAGATTGGTGAAAACCGGCACATGCCCGACTCGCGTTAGGTCGAAGACGCCTTGAATGAGATGCATCATCGCCAGATGCCCGAAGACGAGCGGAATGATCAGCACGCCGCTGATGCGCATGAAAGACCACATGAAGGTCTCCATCTTGCTGCCCTTCAGCCGCTTCTTCGGCGCGTTCAGGCTTGGGATGAGCGACGCGCCCGCCGAGACGGCTAAGCCCAAGCCCAGCACCACCACTGTGCCGACCGCGAACGGCGCCGTGGCTTCCACCACCTTGTCCAGACCCAGATCGAAGACGCTCACGCGCTCATTGTAGTAATTCACCACATGCCCTGCCATCACGAAGAAAGCTGGCACCAGCAAGACCAGCGTGCCGAGCAGCACCAGCTTGGCAGCATCCGCTTGCCGCCGCCACCACTGCGGACGGTAATCGAAGAGCGCAATGCGGAAGCCGTTCAAGGCATGATAGACCACGCAGGCTACCAACGCGAATTCGCCCACTGTGAAGAGCGGCGTCTTGTAGGCAGCGACAGCTTTAGCGTAAAGTTCGGGGTAAAAGGTCGCCCATGAGGTGTCAATCACGTGCATGACGAGGAACACGAACGTCCCGAAGCCTGAGACACGATGCAGCGCCCATGCCCACTGACCGATCTTGCCGCGGTAGCGCAGCGTTTCCGTGATGGTGAGAACTAAAGAAGTCATAAAGCGAGGTTGCCTCCCTAACCTTAGGGAACACGATCTATACGAGAAGTCTTAGATTGCCAAAGAAGAGTATAGCAGATTGCGCGCAAAATGCACGCCTTTTGTTCAAAATTTCTTGAAAGTTCGCCGCTTGCCCTCTGCCTCGCCCGATCTCCTAATTTTTAGGATGTCATTTTCAAGGTATTTTTCTTAAAATCAACCTACACCTGAACAGTGTAGAGGAGTAGTTGGAACATGAAATGCCCTGTCTGCGCCACAGTTGACCTGTTGATCACAGAGCGTTCAGGCGTTGAGATTGACTATTGCCCAAGATGCCGCGGCGTCTGGTTGGATCGCGGCGAGCTAGACAAGCTGATCGAGCGCGCTGAGATGGCAGCCGCCGCCGAGCGCGGTCTGCCGTTCGTCGAGCCGCCGCCAAAAGCGAAGCGCGGCGACGAAATGCCCGACCTGCTCGACGTTGAACGCGATTTTGCCGAGCGCCGCCGCCTTGAAGACTCGCGCCGCTACCATGACGACGATGATGATCGCACGGAGCGCTTCCGCCGCGAAGACACGCACGCGCGCGGCAAGCGCAAAGGCTTCCTCGGCGAGCTGTTCGATATCTTCGACTGACCGCTTTCAGCCGCGCTTGCTGCGCACTAGCTCAAGCGCGGCGCCCTGATCGCGCTCCGCCAATTGCTCCGCCAATGCCACGTCATCGCCCAGCACGCGCCGCAGCACGGCGGCTTGCTCGCTGCTGAAGATGATCTGCCATTCGCGCAGCCCGCGCCGCTCGCTCTGCAGCGCCGCCAACGCCTCGCGCGCGCCCTGCGCTTCATCCGTGAACAGATACGCGCGCATCAGCCATAAGTAGCTCAGCAGCCGATGCCGACTATCGGGAATTTTGGCGGCGAGCGCGCGCTTCAAATAAGCTATGGCTTCCGTCCACTTGCCCATGCGATCGGCGATCATGCCCAAGTTGTAGGCAGCTACCCAATGATTCGGCTCAAGCGCGTGCGCCTTCAGACCGTACTCAAAAGCGCGCTCGTAGTTGCCTTCTTGCAAGTATGCCTCTGCTAAGCCATTGTAGCCGACGCCTGAGTTAGGCGTGAGCGCGATCACTTTCTCGTAATCTGCCCGCGCCTTGCGCAAATTGCCCGCCAGACGGTACAGATCGGCGCGGAAGCGACGATGATCGGCTTGGTCAGGCTCCGCCTTGATCAGCTGGCTGATGATCGCGATCGCAGGCTCGTACTCGCCTTTGCGCATGTGCTTGATCGCGCGTTGATATTCGCGGCGCACGCCTGCGCGCCCTGCAATTAGCGCTACCGCAATCCAGCCGACGGCGACCACAGCCAGCGCTGTGAACCATTGTGGCACAAACAAGCCGAGCAGCAGCGCGCCGAGCGCAGGCGCGATCAGGATCAGAATCTGGCGGCGCTCTTGTCCATCGAAGCGCGTGATGACGGCAGCCGCCGCGCCGACTAGGAACAAGGCGGCAAGCGCTGTCTGCACAGTTGGAATCCACGGCTCAGGCGGCTGAACAGCGTTCAGCATCAGGCTCAGCAAGCCCGTCAGCGCCAACAAGCCGAAGATGAAGCGCGCGCGTCCAACGCCCAGCCACGCCACAAAACGTCCGAACATGCTAGACCTTCAGCCAGAATTCATCGGCGCTCTTGCTCGCGCCCAGCGCACGCCAAAACGCCTGCGCCACAGGATGACGGTAAGGCACGCGCGCCGTCAGCTCCGTGATGCCTTGTGCAGCGAACCAAGCGCGCAAAGCGTTCAGCAGCTCGCGTCCAAGCCGTCCGCTTTTGGCGTGGAAGTCCACAGCCAAGTCGCGCACCACGCCGTAGCGCTCAGGCAAAAAGGCAGGTGCGTTCGGCACGCACTCGCCGATGATGTAAGCGACGACGGTCTGTTGCTCGTCAACTGCCACA
>DAOTWB010000280.1:0-6722 GCA_034436235.1 Anaerolineae bacterium | reverse complement strand
CGCTTTGCAAAGCGTGCCGACCACGATTCGCGCTGCCGCGCGCACTGTTGACGGCGATCCGTCCGATTGGACAGGCACGCCTGCCGCACAACCGCATCACGATGCCTCAAGCGATACCGAGTGGATTTACACAGGCGTCGCTGGCGATAGGCGCACGGATAGCGGCATGACCGACGATAACGATATCACTGAAGTGCGCCTGACCACTGACGGCACGTACCTGTACTTCCTGATCCGCATGGCGAACATCAGCGATCCTAGCCTTGTACACATCGCGATTGGCATTGATACTAATCAAGAAGGCAATCCTGCCAGCGCAGGACAGAACTTCTTGGGCGACGATAGCGGTCTGACCTATGCCACGCGCCCGTTCATCCGCCCTGAGCGGCAATTGGCGCTGCGCTATGGCGGCGGCGGCTCGCCTGTGATCGAATGGTTCGCTGGCGGCACGTGGTACGGCATCGGCGGCAGCCAAATTGCGATCAGCGCCGCTAACGATGCCGTTGAGGCGCGCGTGCCGCTCGCCGACCTGAACGGCATGAACGCTAACAGCAGCTTCATCCTGAGCATGGCGACCTTCACCAATGCGAGCGGCTGGAACAACGATAACGATACGACCGCGACTGGCGCTGTGGACTCGCTAGGCATTCCTGGTCAAGGCACAGCGAACGCCTGGGATCGCGATCTGAGCGACGGCGCGATCGCGCTCGGCTGGTATATCAAGCTGAACGGCGCTTCGGCGGCGCCAACAGCAGTCGTCTTCGATCGGCTCTATCACTCATCCTGCGATCAGTTCACCACGTTTGCGTGTCCTGCAGGCGATCATCCGCAAGCGGAGCAGATTCCCAGCTTTCAGAGCTTCCCGAATGGCGAGCCGCCGCGCTTCCTGAACGCGCGCCGTTATAGCAACACGCAAGCCATTCCAGGTCGCAACACGAATGTGTTCGTCTACGACGATGAGCCGATTGACATTTACATGATGGCGATGGCAGGCGATCTGACCGTGGATAGCACTACGCCGTTCATCTTGTACTACGGCAGCGGCGGAACGGTCACCATGCAGCAGGTCGGCACGTGGACAGGCAGCTGGAAAGGCGCGCCGTCGCTCACTTACGCCATCTTCCAAGGCAGCATTCCATCGCAGCCGCCAGGCGATGTTTACTACTCGATGTCTGTGCGCGACGTGAGCGGCGACCGCGCCTTGTGCCGCAACACAGGCGGCTTGAACACGCGCAAGACGCTCAATCTGTTCGGACAAGCCTTCAGCGCCGATGGATGCGCCTTCGCCGACTTCGCTTACAGCGTCCTTGACGATGATACGAGCGGACCGAGCATCGCCAACATCGTCTTCACGGATAACGGCAGCAACGATCAGGTCTGCGCCGATGTGGTGGATAACGTCAGCGAGAGCGGCGATAACGACAGCGGCGTTCACAGCGTCACGCTGCGCTATGCCAGCAGCAAAGCAGTGGTGATCGGCGGCGGCGGCTCAACGGCAGCCATGACGCTTGTTAGCGGCATCACCTACTGCGCCAGCGGTCTGGATTTCACCGATCCGACCTATTATCGCGTTGAAGCGCTCAACGACGACTTCGACAATAGCATCGCCGCTGACCGCGACTTCAGCAAGACCTCTGAGTTTTGCGAAGGCGCCAGCTGCGATAACAGCTACGCAGGCGATAACAACGTGCGCTGGTTCGAGGTGCTGCACGATACGCGCAATCGTACAGCGATTCCTGTCAGCGGCAAGGAGAAGTACCGCGATCCATTTGGCGCTGTGCCAACAGGCAGCGCGATCACCTTGCGCATTCGCACGGCGCACGATGATATCGAGGCAGCCTCAGTCAAGGTCTACAACACGCACATCGGCGATCAGGTCATCGTCGGCAACAAGCTGAGCGAGAGCGATCCAGACTACGATTGGTACGAATTCACGATCACGCCTGCTATGACGGTCTCAGGACGTGAGCTGTACTACAAGTTCATCCTGATTGACGGCACGGACGTGGATTGGTACGTGGACGATTACTCGCACAACAGCTACGATCACGAGGATCGCTACGAAAATGGCACAGGCATGATGGTGGACGACGGCGAAGCGCCGATTTACTTCGGCAATGCTTTCCGCATCACGGTCTACGATGCAGGCTTCGCCAGCAGCATCGCGCCATGGGCGCAAAATGCCGTGATCTATCAGATCATGCCCGATCGCTTCCGCAACGCCGATCCGACTAACGATACAGCAGCGCCTTACAGCGACGTCTACGGCAATCCTGCCACGCTCAGCAGCGTCTGGAACACGGCGCCTGAAGATGCGCGCGTGACCAATCAATGGAGCCGTGATTTCTTCGGCGGCGACTTGAAAGGCATCCGCGATGAGCTGGATTACCTGAAGCGCATGGGCGTGACGGCTATCTATTTGAATCCGATCTTCGCAGCGCCGTCTAATCACGGCTATGACACGACGGATTACTACAAGGTCAATCCGCGCTATGGCACGAACGCTGAGTTCCAGCAGTTGGCGGCAGAGGCGAACGCGCGCGGCATCAAGATCATCTTGGACGGCGTGTTTAACCACACAGGCTCGGACTCAGTCTACTTCGATCGCTACAATCGCTGGGACGTGAACGGCAATCCTGTGACAGGCAACGATGGTAGCGGCGCGTGCGAGTCTGCCAGTTCGCCTTACGCAGCCTTTTACGTCTTCACGCCATTGGCAGGCGGTCCGTGCCGCGGCGGCACAGCCACTTACGACTCATGGTGGGGCTACGATACGTTGCCGCTGGCTGTGGACGGCGTGCCGAACAATGCGTGGCGCGATTTCGTCTTCGATGTGAACAACAACGGCACAAACGGCATCAATGGGCTGCCAGCGATCATCCAATACTGGTATCAGCTGGGCGCAGGCGGCTGGCGCTTCGACGTGGCTGACGAGATTCCGCACGACTTCTGGCAGCAGTTCCGCGCGCAGGTGAAAGGCAACGACAGCTACTTCGGTCCGCTTTACACAGAAGTGTGGTACGAAGCGACGCCATGGCTGTTCGGCGATCAGCTGGACGCAACCATGAACTATCGCTTCCGCAAGGCAGTCCTCGGCTTCCTGATCGACTCGACGTGGACGGATAACGACAACAACGGCGATCAGACTATGTGGAAGCTCTCGGCGAGCGAGTTTGACTATGTGTTGAACTCAATCCGCGAGGACTATCCGCCTGTGGCGTGGTATAGCATGATGAATCTGATGGGATCGCACGATACGAACCGTCCCGGCTTCGTCCTGCGCGAGCGCAGCGCCAACGCCGCTACCACCATCGAAAAGATGAAGCTGATGGCGACCATTCAGTTCACCATGCCCGGCGCGCCAACCATCTACTACGGTGATGAGGTTGGGCTTGGCTTGACCGATTACGGCGGCTACGCCAACTGGGGCGCCGGTAAGACGGTCAGCGGCATTGTGCAAGACGATCCGTACAACCGTCACACTTTCCCATGGATTCCGACGCAGCAAGACCCATACAGCCAAGTGCCGAGCGCTTTCGGCGGCTTCACCAGCGTCTCAGGCGCCCTGCCGAGCGGACTGCCGAACTTGAGCTTGCAAGAGACTTACCGACGGCTTGGCTTGGCGCGCGCTGACTATGCTGTGCTGCGCCTTGGCGATTGGCAGACGCTGCTCGCCGACGATGTCAACGAAATCTACGCTTATGCGCGCCTTGACGCTAATAACACGCTCAGCGGCGCCGATTGCGCGATCACGATCATCAATCGCAGCACGACCACTAAGAATGTGACGCTGAACAATCTGCCTGCGCAGTGCGCTAACCTGACCTACACTGACCTGCTCTCCGGCAACACGGTCAGCGCTACCACCAGCCTGAGCAGCGCGCTGAGCGGCTTGACGGCGCGCGTCTTCCTGCCGCCGCAGGATAATCCGAACACAGTGGATAGCACCAATACCTTGCCGCCGCACACGCTGACGCTCGGCAGCAGCAATTTGGCGCTTGCCACGAACGCCACAGGCACAATCACGGCGACCTTGAGCGACCTGACAGGGCAGCCTTTGCCTGCCGGCGTGACTGTGAACGCGCAGGTGCTGAGCGGTAGCGGCAGCTTGAGCGCTGCTGCGCTCACAACCGATAGCAGCGGCACGGTCAGCGTGAATTACACAGCGCCCGCCGCGCCTGAGCTGGCGATCGTGCGTCTGAGCATCGCCTCGCCCAGCGGACGGACTGTGGAGACGCACGCGGCGATCTTCGTCGGCTATAACGGCACGCCCAGCGCCGCCAGCGCTGCGCAGCGGCTGCCCATCGGCACCAAGCTGAGCCAAGTTGGCGTCACGCAAGCCATCAAGCGCGGCATTGGCGAGCCTGTGCTGCTGCTCGGCAGCTACAGCGCTGATCCGACGCCTTTCGGCGCAGTGGCAGTCTCGCCCTTTGTGCCTGCGCGCCTGAGCAGCACCAGCAATGTGGACGACCTGATCGTCAAGCTGCCTTACACGGATGCGCCTAACGAAGCCGATTTCCGCGTCTGGTGGTATAACGGCAGCGCTTGGCAGCTCTTCGTAGGCAGCAGCGACCTAGACACTGCGAACGATGTGTACGCGCTGCGCATCACTGCCAGCAGCGAGCCTGCCTTGAGCGACCTCGCCAACGGCGTCATCTTCATGGTCGCCGCGCCGCCTACCTACAACGCATCCGCGCCGAATGGCAGCACGCTCGTCCTGAACGGCTTGCAGAACGTCAATGTGGAGCACTGGCTGCAGCTTGCCAATGCAGGCGGCGGCATCCTGAACGTGACGCTGCAGAGCATCAGCGCGCCGTTCAGCATCAGCGGCTTGCCCGCCTCGCTCGGTCAGGGCAGCCCGATCACGCTGACGGTCACTTGCACGCCGAACCTCAGCTCGCCGCAGACAGGCACGCTCGTCTTGCAGAGCAATGAGATCGGCAATCCTACATACACCTACAACCTGATCTGCAGCCGCGCGCTGGATACCATCGCCGTCTATCGCACTGATACCTTCTACATCCGCTACGCCAATACCACAGGCTTTGCCAATCTCGTGCTTGCGCTGGGCGCCAGCGGCGATATCCCTGTGGCAGGCGATTGGGACGGCGACGGCGTTGAGACGGTCGGCTTCTACCGTCCAAGCACAGGGCAATTCTTCCTCACCAACAGCAACACGCCCAGCGCGCCAATTATCTATAACTTCACCTTCGGCATTCCGGGCGATATCCCTCTCGTTGGCGATTGGGATAATGACGGCAAGGCAGGCATTGGCGTCTTCCGTCCTGCGGACGGCGCTTTCTACCTGCGCAATAGCCTCTCGGCAGGCTTTGCCGATTACGCTATCGTCTTCGGCATCGGCAGCGACACGCCCGTCGTCGGCGACTGGAATGGCGATGGCTTCTACACAGTCGGTGTGTATCGTCCCAGCACAGGTCAGTTCTTCCTGAGCAACACCACTTGCACCTTCTGTGCCGCCACTGCCGACTACGCCTTCGTCTTCGGCATTCCAGCCGATATCCCGATCATCGGCGACTGGGATGCTGACGGCGCTTCAGGCGTGGCGCTCTTCCGCACCACCACCAACATGATCTACTTCCGCAATGCGCTCAGCACAGGCTTTGCCGATTGGACAATTGTCTATGGCATCCTAGGCGACCTGCCGCTGGCTGCCAAGTGGCTGCCCGACTCAGGTCCAGACTCGCCCGAGTCGCCTGAGGCTGCACCGACCTTCGTGCCGCGCCAATAACTGCCCTGAGCAAACGTTTGACGCCCAGACCGTCGGTCTGGGCGTCAATGTTTCTAGCGCCTGCCTCATCACTTACCTCAGCCAGATGCTTGCAACTTTCAATGCCTTTGGTCCGCTGTTTCTGACCATCGCGTTTCAGTACCCTCAATGGGTCGTAGGTGGTTGCAACTCCATGCTAACGGGAAGAACGCGACCGTCAGCTTTGAGTTTCAGTACCCTCAATGGGTCGTAGGTGGTTGCAACATGCGCGCGCGCATTGTGTAATCGAGCGCGTCGGTGTTTCAGTACCCTCAATGGGTCGTAGGTGGTTGCAACAAACAGGAGATAAGCCGTGATCGATCTTAACTTTGTTTCAGTACCCTCAATGGGTCGTAGGTGGTTGCAACAACGATGACGAAGACTGATCTCATTTATCGGCTCTCGTTTCAGTACCCTCAATGGGTCGTAGGTGGTTGCAACTTGAGGGGCAATACTTCCAAGAGACGCTCGGCGCGTTTCAGTACCCTCAATGGGTCGTAGGTGGTTGCAACATCCCAGCACGAAAACAATTTTCGCTGACGAGGAGTTTCAGTACCCTCAATGGGTCGTAGGTGGTTGCAACAAATTCCATCAGCCGCACGCGCGACGGGCGTGTATGGTTTCAGTACCCTCAATGGGTCGTAGGTGGTTGCAACTGTTCTACCTGTTGTGGTTTGAGAAGGATGGCGACGTTTCAGTACCCTCAATGGGTCGTAGGTGGTTGCAACTGCTAAAGTGGGAAAAGAAGCCAGCTTGGAAACCAGGTTTCAGTACCCTCAATGGGTCGTAGGTGGTTGCAACACCGGAGTGAACGAATTGAACGGAGGCACACATGTTGTTTCAGTACCCTCAATGGGTCGTAGGTGGTTGCAACCCCGCGAAACGCTGCACCACGTGCGGCAACTCGAGTTTCAGTACCCTCAATGGGTCGTAAGTGGTTGCAACTCGCCTTTTG
>DAOTWB010000279.1:0-19236 GCA_034436235.1 Anaerolineae bacterium | reverse complement strand
TCCGGATTGTGCATCGGCGTGGCGTTGTAGCGCTCGCCATGGAAGAACTCTTGCCATTGGCGCACCATGCCTAGATAAGCGTTGTTGATGATCGCCACGTTCACGTTCACGTTCTCCTGCGCGGCTGTCGCCAGCTCACACAGCGTCATCTGAAAGCCGCCGTCGCCGACAATCGCCCAGACTGTCTCGTCAGGCGCGCCCATCTTGACGCCGATAGCCGCCGGAAAGCCGAAGCCCATCGTGCCGAGTCCGCCGCTAGTGATCAGGCTGCGCGGTCGCTGATTCAGGTAGTATTGCGCCGTCCACATCTGGTGCTGACCGACGTCAGTGACCACGATAGCGTTGCCGCCGGTCGCTTCCCACAGATCGCGAATGGCGTGCGCCGCATAGAGCTTATCGCTTGGCGCTGCGTAATGGATGATATCGCGCTCGTCGGTCTCTTCCTGCCAATTGCGAATCTCGCCGAGCCACGCGGCATGGCTCAGGCGCGGCAAGTGCGGCAAGAGCTGCTCAAGGACTGTGCGCAGGTCGCCTGCGATGCCGACATCCACTTTCACATTCTTGTTCAGCTCGCTGGCGTCAATGTCAACGTGAATCTTGCGTGAGTTTGGCGAGTAGGTGCGCAGATTGCCCGTCACGCGGTCGTCGAAGCGCATGCCGAAGGCGAGCAGCAGGTCTGCGGCTTGGATCGCCTGATTGACGGCTGCCGCGCCGTGCATGCCCATCATGCCCAAGCACAGCGGATGCGACTCAGGCATGGCGCCCTTGCCCAAGAGCGTGAGCGCCACAGGAATTTGCGCGCGCTCGGCGAATTCGAGCAGTTGGCGCTCGGCGCCGCTCATGCTGACGCCGTGTCCTGCCAAGATCAAGGGACGCTCGGCTTGTTGGATCAGCGCGATGGCGCGCTCGATCTGCTCGGGCGTGGCAGCCGATGGCGGCACGTAGCCCGGCAGTCGGATCGGCTCGGTCGGGTAGATAAATTCCATCTTTTGGTTCTGCGCGTCTTTAGTGATATCCACAAGGACAGGTCCTGGACGCCCTGTGCGCGCGATGTGGAACGCCTTGCGCAAGGCAGGCGCGATCTGGCTGACGTGCGTGACCAAAAAGTTATGCTTGGTGATCGGCAAGGTGATGCCTGTGATATCCGTCTCTTGGAAAGCATCCGAGCCGAGGACTGTGCTTGGCACCTGCCCTGTGATGCACACCAGCGGCACGGAGTCCATCATGGCGGTGGCGATGCCCGTCACCATGTTCGTGGCGCCCGGTCCGCTGGTCGCCATTGCCACGCCGACCTTGCCCGTGATCCGCGCGTAGCCATCTGCCATGTGCGTCGCGCCTTGCTCGTGGCGCACCAAGACGTGCCGCACGCGATCTTGATACTTGCTGAGCGCGTCGTAGGTCGGCAAGATCGCGCCGCCCGGATAGCCGTAGACGATCTCGACGCCTTCGCGCACCAGACATTCCCAGATGATCTCTGCGCCTGTTAGCTCCATAAAGTCCGCCTTTGCTGTGATTTTCCCCACACTGTGACTTGGTAAAAAAATGCGCTCTCAGCTGCAGAAGATAGCGGAAAGCGCATCGTGCGTAGGACGCTCGTCATCCGTGGAATGCCACGCGGCAGCCGAAGACTCAGCGGCTGAGCCTTGCGCTTCGGCAGCGGCGGCATCGTCTTGGAAGAGTTCCGTCCAAGGGCTGGTGTTGCTCTGCATTTCCAGCAGCGCTTCATCGTGCAGCGTATCAGGGTACATAACTTCATCACTCCTTCGAGCTTCGCTCTGCGATCTTGGCACAAAAAAACCGCCCGTTCGGTCGGGCGGCTTTTTGCTCAAATTGGCGCATGTTCAGGATGATTGCCAACACGCACGCCAAGCAGCCCAACCGTTTCGCTCGTAACGAATAATCGCTACGAGGTTGATAAGGATGCTAAGGCTGACCAAAGTGCGCAGTTGAGCTGTCATCATCACACGATCTTGTGCTTCTCTGAACAAGCTGCGCTTAAGCATAGAATATCTCTATCAGTTGCGCAACTAGCACTCTGCACAAGCGAACTGCGCGATTTTAGGGCAAATTGCCCAAGCGTACGCGGCGTTGCCCATCTGAGCAACATCTTGTATGATGAGCGCACGATGAGCAGAGCATTTCAAGATCGTTCAGAAAGGATTGTGCGCTGATGACCGATCAGACTGCGCCCGATGAAGTGCTGCGTCCGCGCTCTCAGCAAAAAGGCGATCCGCGCCGCCGTTGGCCTGCTTGGGCAAAGCAGCTGCCTTACTTCAAGCTGCCGCCGCCCGATCCGAATTTCTCGCTTGTGCCGAAGCAAGAGGCGCTTGAGCTGTTGCGCCCTGATCCCAGCAAAGTCACCAGTAGCACTGCCGCCGCCGCTTATCCGCCTTTCCAAGCCACTGATAGCACACTGCGCGCCATCGAGAGCGACCTCGACCTGCTTGAGCGCGAAGTATTGCAGCTCTTCCGCGAGCGCGACCTCGAAGCCAAGCTGCAGCAGAACCGCTATCGGCTCTATCAGATTAGCTTCATCTTGCTCTCAGCTACCGCGACCGCCATCGGCTCGCTGTTGGCGCTGGCACTCACGCAGCAACCGCCCACTTGGGTGCCAATTCTCGGCTTCGCTGAGACGGTTGTGGCGCTTTTGGCGACCTTCCTCGCGCAGATCAGCGGTCGCGAGTCGCCTTTTCTGCTCTGGTTAGAAAATCGGCGCGCCGCCGAGAGCCTGCGCCGCGAGTATTTCCGCTATTTGGTGCGCCTGCCGCCTTACGACGATCCGAGCTTGCAGCCCTATGAGCGGCGAATGCTGCTGGCAGAGCGCGCTGCGCTGATCAATCGCGGCACTTCGCCTGATGACCGCGCCTCAACAGCGCTCAGCGGCGCCATGACCGCTGAAAGCGTGCCACATCGCACAGAAGGGACATCGAGCCATGGATGATCTGGATCGCAATCGCCTTGAAGCGCTCTATCGCGTCTTCGATAAGTTCGCTCTGGAAGATACGCGCGTCTTTTACAAAGCGACCATTCAAAAGCATCGGCGCGCTGTCGCACAGGTCAATTTCATCCGCGCGCTCGCCTCGTTTCTAGCAGGTTTAGCGGCTGCGCTGGTCGGTCTGATCGTGCAGTCGGTCTATGTGAGCGGCAGCACTTGTCTTGCGCCTGCCACGCCTGACCAAATCAGCTATTGCCAGTTCATCAACTTGACGATCATCGTGCTGATGGTGCTGGCGATTGTCTCGCCTGCCATTGGCGGCGCGTTCTCAACGCTTGCTGATCTGTACCAATGGGATCGGCAGATATCGCTCTACGATGAGTCGCTGAAGAATCTCGCCGTCGCCGATGCGCGCTCGCCCGATCCTGAGATGGACGACGCGACCTATCGCGCGGCGCTCAAATCTTACGCGCTCGGCACGTTGACTGTGCTATACGACGAGGCGGCGCAATGGGGACAGATGATCCGCACGCCTGTGCAGATCGAAGAGTTCATTCGCCGCTCACAAGAGCGCGCTCAGAACATCCAGCTGCCCATCTTCAGGACGCAAACGCCGCCGCCGAGTCCGCGACCGACGGGCGACGAAGACGCGGTCGGCTGAGCGCACAGACGGCGCTTTCAATTGACAGGAATCGCGTCGTAGAGCGCCTTGAGCAGCGCCGCGATCTGGTCAACAGAGACAGGATCGCTCGGCGTGGTGGCAAACTCAGGCGGACGATAGATGATCAGCACCATGTTGGCGCGAATCGCCATCGCCAGCACATAGTTTTGCGGCGCAGTGACGATGCCTGCCTCGCCAACTGGCACGCGCTGATAGCCACTGATCGCCGCGAGATCGGCGCTGTAGCGCTGAAAGGCTTCATCGGGCGAGTTGGTGAGCCACAGCACAACCAAGTATTGCGTGCCGTCAGGCAGCACGTAGAGCAGCGTCGAACCGTATTGGTTGGTCGTGCTTGCCTCTGGGATCAGACGGAATGGATTGACAAAGCGCGGCGCGCGGTCGTTGAACGAGGCGGAATTCTCCACTTTTGGCGCGACGGTTGGCAGAAGCGCGACAGGCACAGGCGTCTGGTTCAGGATCAGCACGCCGGGCTGCGCAGTCGGCGGCGGCGTGCCAAAAGGCGTGACAGTCGGCGGCTGGACAGGCGTGTTGGTCGCGCCAGGCAGGCTGAGCGTCGGCTGACCGGGCGCGCGCGTCAAGATGGCGCTGAAGCCTGCGCCGATCGGTGTGCGCGTCGGGAATGGCGTGCTGGTCGGGCGCAGCTCGCGCGGCGGCAAGGTCGGCTGCGGCGTGACCGTGATCTGGAACATGCCGCCTTGCGGCGTGAAGGCAGCGCGCGTGCGCTCTTCGGGCGCCAGCGTGACGATTACGAAAGTGGCGGTCGGCGGCAGGCGCGTTGGCGTAGGCTGTGCGGTCAAGGTTTGCAGGAAAGCAGCCGCTAACGGCGTGCCTGTCGCAGTTGGGAACAGAGCGCGGAACGGCGCGCTCAGGAGCGAGGTCAAATGGCTCTCGATCTCAACGTCAAGGGCAGAAGCGTTGTTCGGACGATACAGAACGCGGATGTTGGCTGCTGTGAACGTGCGCCAGTCTTTATAAGTCGGATCAGAGCGCAAGGTGAGCGCGTTGCGTCCAAGCTCTTCCTCAGGATCGTAGCTCAGCACAATGTACGCGCCAACTTGATCGCCGCGCACCACAAGGAATTGGAAGCCTTGCGCAGCGGAGAAGATAGGGCTAGGCACGCTCAGCGTGCGCAGATCGCTGAGCGGCACGCCTGCGCGCCTGAGGTACTCGATCACATCTTCCGCTCTGAACTTGATGAAATCATAGCTGAGCGTAGGCTGCACAGGCGTATCAATCCTGATGGTCAGCAGGGCGAGCGACGAGACGATCAGCACCACAAGCGCGAACGCGCCTATGACCAGCAACGGACGCACGTTACGGCGCGGCTTGGGCGGCTCAGGCGGCGGCGTCTCAAGCGTAGGTCGTCTGATGGGCGGCGGCGGCAACGGCGCTGTGCTTTTGCTGGGCGCAGGCGGCTCAGGAGCGCTGCGCGCAGGCGACGGCGCGCTTGGAGTTTGCTGCGTTTTGCGCTTCTTGATCTCTTTGCGCAGCGACCAGTCGTCTTGTCTATCGCTCATAGGGCAGCGGCAGCTCGATCAGGGCGGAAATGGATCGGTGAAGACGCGCACGCGCACAGGCGAGGCGGCAATTGAGCCATCAGGCGCTTGAATGGCGATGCCAGTCGGGCAATTGCCGGGCTCAACAGGGACGCCTGTCTCGAGGCGCTCCAGCTTGAAGCGACCGACGCCATTCGGCTCGAGCAGCAGCGCCTGCCCTGCTCGATTGACGCCATCGCCAAAGTTGGTGCGCAGGAGCAGCGTAGCTGGATCGGCGTTGGAATTGCCTTCGATAAAGTAGCCGAGCAGATCGCGGTAGATATCCACTTGGCACTCGGCGCGCGTGATCTCAATTGTGATAGCGCCAGCTGTATCGCTGACGTTGCCGCCAACCGAGCCGACCAGCACGCCCAGCGTGCGCTGAATGACCAAGCCGAGCGCAAAAAGCGCCGCCATGCTCACAATGCCGACCAGTGCTAAGGTCAGCGCGTATTCCGCCAAACCTTGTCCGCGACCTGCCCGTCGCTTGCCCTGCGTTTGTCCGTCTCTCATGGTAGTGCGCACCTCTCTGATCTACTTCGTTCGTCTCAACATTGTAACGATTCTCAGCAGACTAGTCAATCAGCGCCTTGTGATCGGATTCCGCACAGCGCTTGCCGTTTCGCGCGTTCGGTGGTACAGTCAGCGACGCTCGATTTTTTACGCGCTTTTGATGATCCTGTGAGGCAATTGAACGCGCTTTTGTGTAAAACTTATAGTGTGAGTGAATACAGTTTGGGCGACCAAAGGACTTTATACAAGGTAGCTTTTGCGAAGATCGTCCGATTGAGTGACACGAGATGGTAGCCTAGCTATGCTCACTTTTCTGTCTGGTTGGCGCAGCGCCGACCGCGACGCCGCGCTTTTGAAACACCGCGATCCAACGCGACACGCCGTCTTCTTCATTGACAATCTCTCTAGCCTGCCGCACTTGCTCGACGATGTGCCTATCATTGACGTATGGCGCAACGGCACGCTGGATTTCAAGATAGACGATGACGTGGACACCATCGTCCGCGTCAATCACGATACTGATCACGATCTGATCGTGCGCGCCGTAGCGCATGTGCTGCTCAGCGGCAGCCGCTCGCAGCCGATCATCGCCTACGACGCGACTGCCTATCTGCATCGCCTGTTCCCTGCGCTGCGCGCCGCCGGCGCCTTGCTGGCAGCCGATGAGCGACTCGATGCGCCCAGCGGCGACCGCGTGCTGTTCACGCGCGGCGGCTCGTTCGCCTGGCGCGACCACGTGCTGGAATCGCAGACCTCTCAGCTGTTCAACTCTGAAGTGCTAGACGGCGGCATTGTGCCTGATCCTGAGGAAATGCCTGAGTAGCGCTATGCAGTCTGCGCCGAGCGGACGCTCGGCGCAGAACGTCTTCACTGTTGTGCCACAACCTGACGCGATCCAGAGACAGACGGCGTCTCTTCAGGCGCAGCGCCTGTATTTTGCGTCATTGCAGTGAAAACCTGCTGCGCTAGTGTCGTCAGCTCCAGCGGCAAGACGAACTTGGTGGACTCGCTGGCGCCGAGCGCTTTGAGCGCTTCCATGTATTGCAACGCCATCGTGTTAGAGTCTATGCGCTGCGCCTGCTCATAGATAGCGCGCAGCGCTAACGCAAAGCCTTGCGCGCGCAGCAATTGCGCTTCGCGCTCGCCTTGCGCCTTCAGGATTTCCGCCTGCTTCTCACCTTCCGCCTTCAAAATCTCAGCCTGCTTCTGACCTTCGGCTACCATGACCGCCGATTCGCGCTCGCCGCTCGCCTGTGTGACCATCGCACGGCGCGTGCGCTCAGCCGTCATCTGGCGATTCATCGCGTCTTGCACGTCGCGCGGCGGCTCGATCTCGCGAATCTCGACGCTCGTGATTTTCAAGCCCCAGCGCTCTGTGATCTCGTCTAGCTTGACGCGCAGCTTGTCGTTGATCTCCTCGCGCTTCGCCAGCACGTCGTCCAGCGTGATATCGCCGATCACAGCGCGCAAGGTCGTCGTGGCGATGTTCAACGACGCGCTCACTACGTTATCCACTTGCAATACAGAGCGCTTCGGATCGATCACGCGGTAGTAGACGAGAAAATCAATTGAGATCGGCGCGTTATCTTTGGTGATGGCAGTCTGGCGCGGAATTTCCAGAAAGCGCTCGCGCAAATCCACTTTAGTGGCGCTTTCCCAAGGCAGCACCAAGACGATACCAGGGCCGCGCACGCCCGCAAAGCGACCGAGCGCAAGGATCACCAAGCGCTCGAATTCTGGCACAATGCGTATCGAGCGCAACACCAAGCCCAAGATGAGCAACGCCAAAACCACTATCAGAATGGTTGGCAGTTGTTCGGAGACGAGATTTGTTTGTCCCAGCATACTTCACCTCTCTGAATGTTTGCTCCTAAAGGAGACGATCATCTTCCTTGCGCAGCGTCTCAAGCGGCAGATCAGGCGGCACTTCGGCGTCCTCTGCTTGCGCCAAGCGCGGCGCGTGCTTCGGCTTGGCGCGCTCCACGAACAAGCGCAAGCCTTCCTTTGAGACAACCTGCACGTATGTGCCGCTCGGCAACGGCTCGGCGCTGTAAGCTGTCCACAGCTCGCTGTTCACATTGACCGTGCCGACAGGCTCGAGCGGCTTGACCACGTAACCGTAAGCGCCTTCGATCAGCTCATCCTCGCCGACCGTCGGCTGGCTGACCTGCTTGCGATAGAACGGCAGCAGCACCAACTGATACAAGCCGAACGAGATCGCCACTGTCACGCCGATCAGCACAGGCGAGACGACTGTATCTGTGAACAGGAAAAAGCTGCTGATCGCTTGCAGCACCAATCCCAAGAGCGCCCAGCGCGCCCATTCGCGCCGATAGAGCGGCAATAGCATGTAGCTCAGCACGCCTGCGCCTATCAGCACGGCGAATATCCAGTTCGTGGCAGGATTCGCCGCCAGCGCCAACAGCGCGCCGATCAGCCCGATAGCGGCGAGCAGCTCGACCAAGCCCGTGCCGGGAATGTACAGCCCGAAGACGCTCGCCCATAGTCCGACGACGAGCAACAGATATGTTAGGTTCGGATCGCTCACAAGACACCTGCCATCCACTAGACCTGAACTGTTGCTACCATTTTACAGGACTTTGCGCGCTTTTGTCACCTAAAAACGCGGCGTTCTACGCTGACCTTAACGTAAATTGCACGGTCGCTGTAGGCACATGCTATAATGTCTACGCAAGATGCATCAGAAAGGTTGTGCGCATGACCGCGAAACCAGCTAAGCCGATTTTCATCTACACCACCAGCGGCGATTGGCAAGCGACTGCCATTGAAGGTCGTCTCTTCGATACGCGCGGCGAGTACATCGGCTTCATAGAAGGCACGAGCGTCTACACGCGCGACGGCGAGTGGATCGGCGATCTTTCGAAGGACGGGCGCATTTTGCGCAAGCGCGCCGCCAAGCAGCGTCCGCTGCATCCGAATCCGCCGCCCAAGCCGAGCGTGCGCCCTGCCAACTTGCCGGCGCGCGCGCCGCTGCCGCCGCAAAACGGCGATATCACTTACGACATCGTGGACGTGCTGGAAGAAGACCCTGATATCTTCAAGCGCGTCAGCGACCGCCGCAAGGACATCGGCGGATGAGCGATACAGTCATCACAGGGCGCACAGTCGCCGAATCGCGTGTGCAGTTGGTGCAGTTCATGCGCCCTGAACACGCTAATGCGCTCGGCAACGTGCATGGCGGCGAGATCATGAAATTGGTGGATGAAGCAGGCGCGCTCGCCGCCATGCGCCATGCGCGGACGGTCGTGGTCACGGTCGCCATGGACTCGATGACCTTCACTGAGCCGATTCGCATCGGCGCTGTGCTGACCGTCTCGGCAGAGCTGACCTACGCCGGCAGCACGTCAATGGAAGCGCAGGTCGAGGTGATCGCCGAAAATCCGATCACAGGCGAGCGCAAGCACACCAACACCGCTTATTTGGTCTACGTCGCGCTGGACGAGTCAGGGCGACCGAAGCGCGTGCCGCCGCTGATCGCCACCACTGAGGAAGAGCGCGCGCGACTTGCCGAAGGCGCTGCGCGTCAAGCCGAGCGCCGTCGTCGCCGCGCTGCCGCGTCCGCTCAACCGTCGGCTGAGAACATCTGAGCTTGCCGATGAGCGACTCCTTCTCAGGCATCAATCCTGATCGCGCGCCTGAAGGTTACATGCCTTCAGCCTTGCTGCGCATCTTGAGCGCGGTCAGCACGCCTGCGCTGGTCGCCAAAACTGCCGACATAGACCTAGGCTTGGCAGAACACATGCCATTTCCGTTCTTGGCGCTTGTCGGGCAGAACGAGATGCGCATTGCCTTGCTCTTGGCGGTCATCAATCCGAATGTCGGCGGCGTCTTGTTGATCGGACCGCGCGGCACGGGCAAGACGACGGCTGTGCGCAGCCTGAGCGACCTGCTGCCCGAAGTCGAGGTCAGCGCTTGCGAAGAAGGCTGCCTGCCCGAAGATTACGCGCGCAGCGGCGAGACGGCAGTCTGCCCGAATTGCGCGGCGAAGCTGAAGCGCGGTGAGCCGATCACGCGCTGGACAGCGGTCAAGATGATCGAGCTGCCGCTCAACGCGCGGCTTGAGGATGTGGTCGGCGGCATCAACGAGCGAATTGCCTTGCAGCAGCAGCGCGTGCGCCTTGAGCGCGGCATTTTGGCGCGCGCCGATCAGAACATCCTATACGTGGATGAGGTCAATTTGCTGGACGACGCCATTGTAGACGCCATTCTGGACGCGGCAGCTGCCGGCAGTTACACTGTGCGACGTGGTCCGATGGTCGGCACGTATCGCTCGCGCTTCGTGCTGATCGGCTCGATGAATCCTGAGGAAGGCAATTTGCGTCCGCAGCTGATGGATCGCTTCGGCTTGCGCGTGGTGGTGCGCGGCTTGACAGCGCGCGACGAGCGGTTGGAAATCTATCGGCGCGTCAGCGCTTACCGCGCCAATCCAAGAGCTTTCCTGCGCCAATGGGCAGCTGCCACGGCTGAGGCGCGCGCTGAGATCGAACAGGCGCGCGCGCTGCTGAAAGAAGTTACGCTGAGCGAGCAGGCGCTCGATCTCGGCTTAGACCTTGTGCGCATGTTGGATATCGATTCGCATCGCGCCGAATTCACGCTCTTCGAGGCGGCGCGCGCGCACGCGGCGGCGGACGGACGTTTGCAAGCCAATGCGCAGGACGTGCAGGCGGTGGCGGCGCTCGCCTTGCGCCAGCGGCGCAGCGAGTTCATGGTGCGCTATTCGCAGCAACAGCAAGCGGAAGACGAGAACATCCGCCAACAGGCGCAGGCGATCCTACAAGCGCGCCAAGATGGACAGCGTAAATGAGCGCGCTGCTGCTGAATGCGACGCTATTCAGCGCGCTGATCGGCTATTATGTGACGTGGATCAACAATCGCGCGGCGGCGCTGAGCGCCAACGCCTTCGATCTGGCGGAATGGATCGGCATCATGCCTGCTGTGCGCTACGCCGAGCCGCCGTTGAGCGCGCCGTTCGCTTTGCGCGCGGCGTTAGTGTGCCTAGCGTGGCTATTTGCGCTGCGCGGCGCGCTTGCACAACGCGTCGCTGTGCGCGTTGCGTTGAGCATCATCGGTTTGGCATTGGCAGTCAGTTTGCGTCCGCCGATCGCTTTTTTTCGCGGCGAGACAGGCGATCCGAACTATCAGCAATTGGCGGCGCTGTGCCTTGTGGCGGTGAGCGGCGTGTTGTTCATCGGCGCCGCGGCATGGCGCGGCATGGCGCGGCAGTGGTGGCTGTGGCTATCGCTGTGCTTGGCGCTGATCGGCGCGGCGAGTGCCGTGCTAGGGCTGCGCGGCGCTTTAGAGGCACTAGCGCGTTTGAAGATTCCAACGCCGCTTGGCGTCGGCGTTTTTCTGTTCACAATTGGCGTTGGAGCGCACGGCGCAGCTTGCCTTTGGCTGATATGGCGCGCGCGGCGCGTGCCTTTGGGCAGATAGCAGACATTTTGCGATAACTTGCTCATGAGGTGTGGCTTGCCGCAATATCTTTCGTGCAAGTTGATGAGCGCTAGGCGATAACTAGGTGATTGGAAGACCGCCCGTGAGCAACACTCGTGAGCTGCCGCTTTTCCCGCTGAACACGGTCTTGTTTCCAGGCATGCCGCTCTATCTGCACATCTTCGAGCCGCGCTACAAGCTGATGATCGGCGAGTGCATCCGCGAAGCACGTCCGTTCGGCGTGGTGCTGATCAGCGAAGGCAGCGAAGTCAGTCCGAACGTCTCGATTTACAGCGTCGGCACGACAGCGCACATCACGCACGTCAAGCCGCTTGCGCACGGCGAGATGAATATCGCGTCCATCGGTCAGACGCGCTTTCGCATTCTCAGCACGCACAATCGTTATCCATATCTGAGCGGCATCGTGGAAGATTATCCTATCGCCGAGCAAGGTGACGCGCGCATTCCGCCGTTGGTCAGCCGCCTGACGCCGCTCATCAAGCGTTATCTGGGCATTTTCGCCTCGCTGGGCGAAGTAGATTTCAAGATCGATCAGCTGCCCGACGATCCTGAGATGCTTGCCTACCTGACCGCGATCATTCTGAATGTGCCGCCGAGCGATAAACAGCGCTTGTTGGAGATCGCCGCGTTGCCTGAGATGCTCAGCGTTGAATATGAAATGCTTCGCCGTGAAGCGCTCTTCCTCAAGCACATCGTGGAGAACGGACCGCGCTGGCGCGATGATACCAGTCCGTTCTCGCCAAACTGAGCGCGCCTGAAACCTGACCTAGCCAATCGTGATAAATGTCACTTGCCGCGCCGCGCCAGAAGCGGTACATTCAAGCCGCTTTTAGCGGATAACCGAGTGGAAGGAATCAACGCACATGAGCAAAATTCGCGTCGGCATCAACGGATTTGGGCGCATTGGTCGTCAGGTGTTGCGCGCTATCCGAGAGAAATATCCAAACGAGATTGACGTGGTCGCTTTCAACGATCTGGGCGATCTGCACACGATGGCGCATTTGTTCCGCCACGATAGCAACTATGGCAACTACCGCGGCACGGTCGAGGTCAAGGACGGCGCATTGATCGTTGACGGCGATGAGATCAAGGCGTTCGCCGAGAAGGATCCTGCCGCCATTCCGTGGGGCGATCTGGGCGTGACCATCGTGCTGGAGAGCACGGGTCGCTTCACAGAAGCGGAGAAGGCGCGCGCGCACTTGAACGGCGGCGCCAAGAAGGTCATCATCAGTGCGCCTGCCAAAGGCGAGGATATCACTATCTGCCTAGGCGTCAACGATGATAAATACGATCCTGCCAATCATCACATCGTCTCGAACGCTTCTTGTACCACGAATTGCCTCGCGCCGGCTGCTAAGGTCGTCCACGAGACCTACGGCATTCGCCGCGCTCTAATGACGACCGTCCACAGCTACACTAACGATCAGCAAATTCTCGACCTGCCGCACAAAGACCTGCGTCGTGCGCGCGCGGCGAGCTTGAGCATCATCCCGACCACGACGGGCGCGGCGAAGGCAGTAGCGCTGGTCATCCCTGAGCTGAAGGGCAAGTTCGATGGCATGGCGCTGCGCGTGCCGACGCCGACCGTCTCGCTGGTGGACTTTGTAGCGGAAGTTGAGCGCCCTGCCACGCGCGAAGGTTTGATCGCCGCCTTTGAAGCGGCTGCTAACGGACGCATGAAAGGCATTCTGGCGGTCTCGCACGAGCCGCTCGTCTCAATGGACTACAAAGGCGATCCGCACAGCAGCATCGTAGACGCCGAATTGACGCAGGTCATGGGCGATACGATGGTCAAAGTGATGACGTGGTACGACAACGAGTGGGGCTATTCCGTGCGCTGCGCCGATCTGATGATGCTGATGGGCAGCAAGCTCTAAATTCCTCAGCGTTTCACACAGGCGGGACGGGCGTTCCGCCTGTTTTTCAAACACAGGAGCGTTTGCATATGAACAAAAAGACGATCCGCGATGTGGAGCTGCGCGGCAAGCGCGTCTTGGTGCGCGTGGACTTCAACGTGCCGATTGAGAACGGCGTCATCACTGATGAGACGCGCATCACGGCTGCCTTGCCGACCTTGCACGCTATCCTCGATCAACAGCCGCAAAGCCTTGTGTTGATGTCGCACTTGGGCAGACCGAAGGACGGCGTGCCTGATCCGAAATACTCACTGCGTCCTGTGGCTGCCGCGCTTGAGGCGCACTTGAGCCGCACGGTCACCTTCGTCGAGAATCCGTTGAGCGATGAGGCAGTGACGCACGTCAATAGCCTGCCTGCAGGCAGCGTAGTCTTGCTGGAGAACACGCGCTTCTACGTCGGCGAGACGCAAAACAGCCCTGAGCTGGCGGCGCAATTCGCCAAGTTCGGCGATGTATACGTCAACGATGCCTTTGGCTCAGCGCATCGCGCGCACAGCAGCACAGAGGCGGTCGCCAAGCTGATGCCTGCTGTGGCAGGTCTGTTGATGGAAAAAGAGCTGACCTATCTCGCCGGCGCGCTCGATTCGCCCGTCCGTCCGCTGATCGCCATTCTAGGCGGCGCGAAGGTCAGCGATAAGATCAAAGTGATTGAGGCGCTTTTGGCGAAGGCGGACAAGGTTTTGATCGGCGGCGGCATGGCGAACACTTTCCTGCGCGCTCAGGGACGCGCGACAGGCGCTTCGCTGGTGGAAGAGAACGCGCTGGAGACGGCGCGCGCGCTGCTGAGCCAAGGCGGCGAGAAGCTGGTGCTGCCGATTGATTTCGTGATCACCGATGCCTTCAAAGATGACGCCAACACGCAGATCATCCGCGCTGACCAAGATACGCCTGACGGTTGGCAGATTCTGGACATCGGTCCTGAGACCGTCGCGCATTATGCTGCGCTGCTCGACGGAGCACGGACCGTGGTCTGGAACGGACCGATGGGCGTCTTCGAGATGCCGAGCTTCGCCAAAGGCACGAACGCCATTGCGCAAATTCTGGCAGGGCTGACCGAGAAAGGCGTGATCACCATCATCGGCGGCGGCGATTCGGCGGCGGCAGTGCAGCAAGCAGGGCTTGCCGAGCGCATGACGCACATCAGCACAGGCGGCGGCGCCAGCTTGGAGCTGCTGGAAGGGCGAATCCTGCCCGGCGTGGCAGCGCTGAACGATAAGTGATATCGCAGGCAAGGGCAGGTCGCGCGACCTGCCCTCGTCATTCCTGATCGGCGCGCTGTATCCGCTCGCGGAAGCGCGCAGCAAGCCGCGTCAAGCGCGGATCAGCTGTGAAGCGCGGCGGCGGCAGTTGTTCATCCCACACGATGTCAGGAAAATGCTGCGCGATGTAGCCTTCCAGTGTTTCGTGACTATCAAACCAAGTATCGTAGCACGTGCGCGCGCTCGGATCGAAGGCGAAGGTCGCCTCTGTGCATTGATAGAGCGTGTACGACTCAGCTTGGGCGGTCGCTCTGGGCAAGATGAAGATATACCAGCCGTCGTGGCGTCCGCCTTTCACGCGCCCGACTGTATTCAAGCGAATGTGCGTCATCTCTCAGCGCCCTCACAGACAAAACTTTCCCCGATTTTGCGTGTTTCTTACGTAGAGTGCTTGTCTCAGCCTTCGATCTAGACTATAATCAAGGTTAGTCTAACGCAGAAAACGACTAAGCGCAGACTTAGAGAGACGAAAACGGAGGTTCCTATGGGCTTTTTCTCAAGTGCAGAAGTTGAGAGCCGTCCGCTGCCAATGGGACTGAGCATGAGCAGCATCATGCGTCAGGTCTACCTGTGGCTGATGGCAGGCTTGTTGGTCGCATTCGGCATCGCGTTCATTCTGGGCGCGCCCGTGCGCGACCTGCTGAACGTCGTGCTGAGCGGCGATGCAACTGCGGCACAACTAGCACAGCTTGAGCGCGCTATTGCCAGCTCGCCGCTATTGAATCCTGTGCTGTCCATCGGCGCGTTGATCGCTTACTTCATCCTCGCCTTTGCGCTGCAGCCGATCATCATGCGCGCCAACACGACGGTAGGTGCTGCTTTCTACTTTCTGTTCACGGCGCTGTTCGGCTACATGCTCGGCGGCATCTTGCTCGCTTACCAAATCGGCGACATCATGGCGGCGTTCATCGCTACGGCAGGCATGTTCGGCGTGATGAGCTTCTTGGGCTACACCACTAAGATCGATCTGTCGCGCTTCGGCAGCATCTTCTTGATGGCGCTCATCGGCTTGATCATCGCCAGCATCGTCAACATCTTCCTGCGCAGCCCTGCCATCACGTGGATCATCACCTATGCCGGCGTGCTGATCTTCGCAGGTCTGACCGCCTATGACACGCAGTGGATCAAGAATAACGCCGCGGCAGTCGCTCAGACAGGTGACCAGACCGGCGCACAGCGCATCGCGCTGATCGGCGCGTTCCACCTGTTCCTCGACTTCGTGAACCTGTTCCTGTTCTTGCTGCGCATCTTCGCCAACCGCGAGTGAGCGCGCAATCTATAAACGTTCGGTTCAGGCGGGAAGTTCTCCCGCCTTTTTCGTCGGCACACGCTTATGTCAGCACAGCACGGCGATGAAGACGCGCTGATACGCTTGCTGGCGCGTTTACAGCCTTTGGCAGGCGCGCAGACGCTCAGCATTGCGACGGATGACGGTCGCACGGCGCAAATGTTGGCGCAGCATGGCGCGCAGGTCGTGAGTGCTGATGAGCGCGCGCGGCACGTCGCGACGCACTGCGCACGCTTCGAAATGACTCGCTTGCCTTTCCGCGCGCAGCGCCTAGCGCTGATCGTCGTGCGCGATGTTGCATGCCGCCTTGCTGATGTGCCGCGCTTTTTGAGCGAGTGCGCTCGCGTTCTATTGCCTGCAGGCGCGCTCGCCTTGCTTGAGCCGCTCGCGCCTGCTGTGCCTGCTGCAGCGCGCTATGTGAACGCTTTTGAGCGCTTGCGCGATCCGAATCACGCCCAACAGTTCAGCCTGGCGGACTGGAAAAGGATGCTGCATGTCGCGGCATTAGAGCTGACTCATCACGAGACGCTGGTCACGCGCCTGAGCCTGTACTGCGCTCACAGCGCGCAGCACGACGCCGAGACGCTCTTGCGCCTGCGCGTCTTGTTGCATCAGGCGCCGCAAGCCGTTCGCGCGTTCCTCAAGCCGAGCTACCGCGAAGACGGCAGCGGCGACGTCAGTTTTGAGCGCCAACAGGTCATTCTGGTCGCGCGCAAAGCTCAATAGCCGATTACCACGCCGTCCTTGCGCGGATCGCAACCGCCGAACAGGACGCCTGTCTCAGGATCGCAGCGAATGATATCGCCGCTGCCGAATATGCTGCGTCGCCTGCCGCTGACAGGTCGCACAGGATGTCCGCGCTCTGCTAAGGCGGACATTGTCGCTACAGGAATGCCTTCCTCAAGCGCGACTTGGCTCTCTGCCGTGCCGTCCAGCAAGCAAAAACGCGGACGATCCAGCGCCTCTTGTGGATTGAGATCGTCATCTAACATGGCGCTCAGCACCTGCAAGTGACCTTGTGGCTGCATGAAGCCGCCCATCACGCCGAAGACTGCCCAGAGCGAGTCGTCGCGCAGCGCCAGCCCAGGGATAATCGTATGATAAGGACGTTTATTCGGCTGCAAGGCGTTTGGATGCTCAGGATCGAGGCTGAAGCCTGCGCCGCGATTTTGCAAGAAAAAGCCTGCCTGCCCTGCTACAATGCCCGATCCGAAGCCCATGTACAGGCTGTTGATGAACGAACAAGCATTGCCTTCGCCGTCCACTGCGCACAAGTAGACAGTGTCCGAGTGCGCGTGTGGCGCGCCGAAGCTAGGCGTCTGCATCGCCTGCGCGCCGATCAGCGCACGTCGCTGAGCAGCATAGGTCTTGCTGAGCAGCGCTGAGACGGGCGCAGCGCTGAAGGTCGGATCGGCGATGTAACGCCGCGCATCGGCAAAAGCAAGCCGCATCGCCTCGATCATCAGATGCAGACGCTCAGGCGAATCCCAAGCCATAGCCGATAAGTCGAAGCCTTCGACGATGTTCAAGGCGATCAGAGCTGCTAAGCCTTGTCCATTCGGCGGACACTCATAAACGGTCGTGCCGCGATAATCGGTGCAGATCGGCGTTTCCCAAGTGGATTGATGCGCGGACAGATCGGCGAGAGCCATCACGCCGCCCTGCGCATTGAGCGCTGTCACAATCGCTTGTGCCGCCTCGCCTTGGTAGAAAGCATCCGCGCCGCCTTCAGCGATTTGTGCAAGCGTGCGCGCCATGCCGCCTAGGCGCACCACTGATCCGACTTGCGGCGGCGCGCCGTTTGGCAAGTATTCTTGCGCCTGCGGACGCGCTGCCAACCACTCGCCATAGCCTTGCCAAGCCGCGCCGAAAACGGGCGCCACTGGGAAGCCTTCGCGCGCATAGTGAATAGCATCCACCAACACAGCGCGCAAGGTCATGCGTCCGTGCCGCTTGAGCAAATCTTCCCAGCCGCGCACGGCGCCGGGAACGGTCACGGCGTGCGGACTGTAGCTTGGTATCTCAGCGGCGTGTGGATGCGTTTGGCGTACCACATCAAGCGTCAAGGCGGCAGGTGCGCGTCCGCTGCCGTTCAGCGCGCTGACCGTGCGCGTTTTGGCGTCGTAATAGAGCGCGAAACAATCGCCGCCAATGCCTGTTGAGGCAGGCTCAACTACGTTCAGGACTGCAGCAGTGGCGATGGCTGCATCGGCTGCATTGCCGCCTTGGCGCAAGATGTTGACGCCTGCCTGTGAAGCCAGCGGATTGCTGCTGGAGACCATGCCGCGCCGCGCTACGACCATTGAGCGACGCGAGCAGAACGCAAACAACATCGGACGCATCACAGGTTGCCGCGCCGCGCCTGTTCCAGCTCAATTGCCTCGAAGAGCGCCTTGAAATTGCCCACGCCAAAGCCGCGCGAGCCGTGCCGCTCGATCACTTCAATGAACGCAGTCGGACGATCTTGCAGCGGACGCGAGAAAATTTGCAGCAAGTAGCCTTCATCATCGCGATCCACCAGAATGCCCAGCTCTTTGATCTGCGCTAGGTCTTCTTTGATCGCGCCGACGCGCTCAGGCAGCACATCGTAGTATGCGTCAGGCACGCGCAAGAATTCCACGCCGCGCTCGCGCAAGGTGCGCACCGTGCGCAGGATATCGCCGGTCGCCATTGCCACGTGCTGCACGCCCGGCGTCATGTAATACTCAAGGTACTCTTCAATCTGACTCTTCCGCTTGCCTTCGGCAGGCTCGTTGATCGGAAACTTGACTCGTCCATTGCCATTCTGCATCACTTTAGACATCAGCGCAGAATATTCTGTGCTGATCTGCTCATCGCTGAAGCCTTGCAACAGCCGAAAGCCCATCACGCGATGGTAGAAATTCACCCAATGATTCATCTTGCCCAGCTCAACGTTGCCGACGATGTGATCGATCGCCGCCAAGCCCGCTGAGTCGGCGTTGAGCGCTAACGGCTGATAGCTAGGCGCGAACGCGCCGTGATATGCGCGCCGATCCACGAAGACGTGCAGCACCTCTCCGTAAGTGTGAATGGCAGCCGTGCGATAGACGCCGTGCGCGTCTGTCTCTTCGCGCGGCGACCAAGCGGCGCGCGCGCCGCGCTCCGTCGTGGCGCGGAAAGCCTGCTCCACGTCGTCCACGCCCAGCGCGATCACTTTGACGCCGTCGCCGTGCAGCAAGTGATGCGCCGCCATCTCATCCGTCGGATGGTACGGCGAAGAGACCACGAAGCGGATCGTCCCGCTTTCCAGCACGTATGAAGCAAAACGCCGATTGCCTGTTTCCAAGCCGCTATACGCCACAGGCTTGAAGCCGAACGCTTTCCACCAGTAGTACATCGCCTGCTTGGCGTTACCGACCCACCAATGGACGTGATCAATGCTTTTGATCTGTAAAAAATCAGCTTCTTCGGTCAGCGGACGCGCTGACGGCGTCTGATTGCCCATAATAGTGCGCTCCTCAAAATGCTTTTTGTGGGCATTATAACATATCCGCCCTGCTTTGCGCGTGCTACAATAGGCAAAATTATATATAAAGTTTCTTGTGAGGCGTTTCAGATGACTCGATACATCGTTCGGCGTTTGCTGCAGGCTGTGCCGCTGCTTTTTTTGAT
>DAOTWB010000278.1:0-5856 GCA_034436235.1 Anaerolineae bacterium | reverse complement strand
GCGGCGCTGAACATGCTGCGATTGCCTGCGCGCAGCTCTTCGCGCATATCCACGACGGTCACTGGCGGCAATGGCGCAGCGATTGCCTCAGCTGCCGCATCTGAGGCGCTGCGCGGCACGACTACGCGATTGGGCAGACGCAAGTAGGTCAGCTCGCCGCGCCGCGCGCGAAACATGGTGACCACATCAGGCGTGGCTGAGCCGAGAATCGCCACGCCGCGCTGCAGCCGCATCAGCGCTAATGCCGCGTCGCGCGCGTGATAATACGGCGGCGGCAACGGCGGCGACTGTTTATAGCTATCGTCATGCTCTTCATCAATGACGATCACGCCCAGATCGGGCAGTGGCGTGAAGAGCGCCGAGCGCGCGCCGATCACCACGCCGATCTCGCCATTGCGCGCACGTCGCCATGTATCGTACTGCTCGCCGTCGGTCAGCGCGCTGTGCACCACTGCCACTTGTCCCTGAAAGCGCGAAGCGAAGCGGCTGACCGTCTGCGCTACCAATGCGATCTCCGGCACAAGCACCAGCGCCTGCCTGCCTTGTGCGAGCGCGTGTTCGATGGCGCGCAGATAAATTTCAGTTTTGCCGGCGCCTGTCACGCCGTGCAGCAGAAAAGCGCCGCCGTCCGCGTCTTGCGCGGCGCGAACCGCCTGCCAGCAGGCTTCTTGCTCAGCGGTCAAGGTTGGAATCGGTTGCGGCGGATAGTCTCTTTCAGCCAACGGATCGCGGTAGCGTTCCTCTTCGCTGATCTCGATCAGCTCTCTGGCAGCGAGCTGGCGCAAGGCGTGCAGACTCGCGCCTGAGTCGCGCATCAGATCGCTCACATCGCACACGCCGCCGCACTCTGCCAAAGTCAAGAGCGCAGCCGCCTGCTTGGGACTGCGCGCCAGCGCTTGGGCAACGGTCGGCACGCGCTCAGGGCTGATGCTCAGACGCGCTACGCGCACTGTGCGCGCTTCAGCATCAGGCTCAGGCAGGATCGGCTCGCTGATCAGGCGTCCGCTGGCGAGCAACGGTCGGATCGCCTCGCGCCAGGCGCGGTCGGGCAAGGCGCGATCAAGCTGTTTGGCAGTCAGCGCGCCGCGTTTGCACAGCAACGCGATCACTTGCGCAGCGAGCGTCTCGCCTTCAGGCGGACACTCGCTCTCAGGCTCGGCAAGGCGGTAACGCACGCCGCCGCGCTTGGCGATGCCAGGCGGCAACATCAGCCATAGGCAATTCGCCAATGGACTGAGCGTGTGGTCTGCCAACCAACGCGCAAAAGCGATTTGCGTAGGCGTGACGACAGGCTCAGGCGTGATGATGGCTTGGATCGGCTTGGCGCGCTGCACAGGACTTGCGTCCGTCAGCGTTAAGACGATGCCCTGCGATAGCCCTGTGCGAAAGCTGACCTGCACCAAGTGTCCGACTTGTACAGGCAGATCATCAGGCACGGCGTAGTGGAATGTGCGCCGCACATTCGCCTGATAGACGGCAAGCTCAGCGTATGCGCTCGGCATATCGGATGCTTGAGACATGCTCACAGTATAGCATATCTTGGCGCTTGCCAGATGCGCCGTCTCAGTGTTACGCTGTACACCACAAGATTTTGAGACAGATTGCGCACAACCGAAATGTACGTCCCTGAGCGCTCAGCGCTGCTGGCAATTGATATTGGCAACACGAACATCACGCTCGGCTTGTGGTACAACGGCGATTGGCGTCACAACTGGCGTGCGCGCACAGTTCACGACAAAATGCCCGATGAATACGCTGCGCTCGTGCGCAGCTTCCTGCGCGATGCAGGCATGAACTACTCAGTGATCGGCGATGTGGTCATGGCGAGCGTGGTGCCGCCGCTCACGCACGCCTTTACCGAGCTGACGCGCAAAAACATCGGTTTAGAGCCGTTGATCGTGAACGCGCGCACCAAGCTCGGCATTCAGCTAGAAGTGGACAATCCTGAGCAAGTAGGCGCGGATCGCATTGTGAACGCAGCGGCAGTCCATCAGCTCTATGGCGGACCGGCGATTGTGATTGACTTCGGCACGGCGACCACGTTCGATGTGATCTCGCGGCAAGGCAATTACATCGGCGGCAGCATCGCGCCGGGCATCGGCATTGCGCATGATGCGTTGGTGCGGCGCGCTGCACAGCTCTACAAGGTCGAGCTATTGCCGCCGCCTTCGCCAATCGGACGCAATACCACGCACGCCATTCAGAGTGGCTTGTTTTTAGGCTACGTATGCATGGTAGAAGGCATGGTAGCGCGCTTGAAGGCAGCCATGCCTGAAGGCGACCGCGCGAAGGTGATCGCCACAGGCGGACTGGCAAGCCTGTTCCAACAGCACACAGACGTGATCGAGATCATCGCGCCGACGCTCACGCTGGACGGTCTGCGCTTGATCCACGCGCTGAACGCGCCGTCGCAGCCATTCGCACAAGCCTAATTGCGCATTTCCGCCACCAAGTTGACCGTGTGGTGCGCACGGAACAGGCTGTACAAGCCTGGCTTGCCTTGCACAGGATTCAGCACGTTTTCCGCTTCCATGATCGAGAGCCACAACGCGACTTCAGCGCTGCTCAAGCCTGTCTCGCGCGCGACGTTCGTCGCGTTGATCGGCAAGCGCTGCTCGTAGAGCCGCAACAAGCCTTGAATGAAGGCGTTGCGCTCGCCTAGAATCTCTTGCGCAATGCTGGATTCGGCGATCACTGAGATGCCTTTGGTCTTGTAAGGACTCTCAGGATTATCGTACTCGTCAATCTTGACGACGCCGAGTTCCTGAAGCCATTCGACGGCGCGCTGGAAGGTCACGCCTGAATCGAAAGGACGCAGGCGACGGTGCAGGCTGCCTAGCGGACACCAGGTGAAGTTGCGGTAGCTGGTGAACTGATCCACGCTGACCACGATCCGCTTCATCATCTCTTCCGTCTCAAGATCGCGCTTGACGATCTGTGTTGAGGAAGTGTCGAGATCGTCATAAGAAGGCTTGCTGCTATTGATAGCCGGCGCAGGACGCACCACTGGTGGCAGGTCGGGCGCCAGCTTGATGACAGGCACTAGGTCTTCAGGATTGTGGCGATGCGGCATCATCTCACGGATGAGAATGCCTTCGCGCACAAGGCAATCTATCCACTCTGAGCGCCAAGCGTCATCCGCGTTCAAGCCGGGCTTATCCAACTCACGGTCCATGGCAATGCCTTTCAACAGGAAGCCATAGTTCACGTATTCCCAGCCGCGCACTTCGAGCGTGTTGGCGACGCGCAAGACGATTCGATCGCGCACAAGGCGCGTGCGCTCGACGAGCGGATGCTCGTCAATCGGCTGCACAAAATCCAAACCGTCGGCTTGGCGCAGGCGCATGATGCCCATCGCCACTGCCTGCATGATCAGGTCGCGTCCGCGCGCTGCCGAGACGACCGTGTTGGTCTCTTGGAGCTGCTCTTGCAGCGCTTCTAACGTCACTTCATGCTCGCCCATGCTTGTCGCCAAGCGATCGTACTGTAAGATCAGGCTTGACCATTGAGACGGCGTGAAGGTCGTGCCGACGCTGCTGGTGAGCGTTGTGGCGATGCTGGCTTGCCCTGACATATCGTAGCGCGGCAAGCCCAGAAAATCGTCCAGGTACTCAACTTGTAACGTCGGATTGGTCTCCAGCAGGCGGCTGGTGCTGCCGCGCACGCCCCAGACGAGGACTTGCTTGTTGCGCGCGCGCAACGCCGAGAAGACCTCGTTGAAGTCGCGGTCGCCGCTGGCGATGATGAAGATATCGGCGAAGTTAGGCTGTGCGCTATCGGCAAGCACGTCTTTGGCAATGCGCATATCGGCGCTGTTCTTGCCGGGCAGATTGAAGACAGGATCGATGTTGGCAAGGGCAAGGCGGCTGCTCGCCTCATCTGAGACCTCGCGTCCGCTTGAATCGACCAGCGGCGGCAAGCTGCCGCGCTTTCCCCACGGCGCGTAAGCAGCCATTTTGATGATCTGCCCGTGCGCTTTGGCGTGTGCGCTGAGACCTTCGATCAGGCGATCGAGATTGATGGCGTAGCCTTGCTCGTTCAGGCTGATCGCGATGTTTTCGAAGTCAATGTAGAGCGCTACAGTCTTGGTTTGAATGCCTAGCACGGTCTCTAGCGGCTGATAGATGATATCTTCAGCCTGCTCAGGCATGTGATCTGCCCAGACGCGCACGCGCGCGCTCCTGCGCTTTGGCACGCGCGCGATCAGCGACAGCACTTGTGGGCTAGTCGCCACGATGATCAGCTCGTCGAGCGGCTGCGGATTATTGCTGAAGTAGCGCTGCATCAGCGCATCAGCAAACTGAGCGCGTTCAGCCACATGGAACGTCTGGAAGCCTGCGCCTTCCAGAATTTGCTGCGCAGAGCTGTTGAGCGCCTGTACGCTCTCCCAATTCGCCACTGCCACTGCCTGCAGCCGATCAGCGCTCATCAGTCCTGCAGCAAGCGCGGCTGTGCTGCGCAAGCGCGAAGCCAAATCATACAGATCAATGGCGAAGGCGCGCCGTTGCAAACCGAGCAGCAAGTCCTCTATATCTACAATCAGGTAAGCGGACATCCAAAATCTCCCAACTCTTTTGCAAGCGAGACGAAATTAAAATACAGTTGATGCAAAATCTATTCAGTTGTTGCGCTTAAGGATTCTCATCTTTTCAGGACGCGAAAGACGCAAGAGCGTTAAACAAAATAAGCTCCTCGCGGACTATGTCAATTGTACCAATTTGAACGAGTGTGTGCAATAAGCAATTTTGTGCAGACGCTCCAATTCCTTGGGTAAGTGCGCCAGATGGCGCGGCATTCAGAAGGCGGACTGCCTGCGCTGCGATAGATTGGATACAATAGGCGTCATTCAATCTACAGAAGCGAGAGCCGTCATGAGCATTGATAAAGGTTTCATGGAACTGGTGCAACTGCATGAGCGCGAGTGGGGAACGGAGCTGTATCCTGACCGTCCAAGTTTGGCGGAGCTGCTCAGCGCGCCGATTGTCGCCATGTGGACGAGCGACGCAGTGCGCTATCCTGTGTCCAGTGAACGCGGCAAAGTCCGCCAAGTACAAGTATCTGAAGTTAATCCGTCGAGGCGCTTCATGTTGAGCGTCCATCAACGCCTTGAGGAACTCGATCCGCTGCTTTTGGCGATGGTCGTGGCAGGCAAGGCGGCGCCCACTGCTAATCGCAAGTTGGTGCGGCTGTTCATCGGTCAAAAGCCGATCAAAATTCTGGGCGTGCGTTTGCTGCTCGAGCCATTCTCCTGAAAGCCTGCGCTCATCTTGTGCTATAATTTATGTACGCCGTTGCCAACAGCCGTAGGGACTGTATCTAGAATCAGTAACAATCTGAGGCTTGCTCCACAGCTGACGCTGAGATGTTGATACAATGTAGTTGCGTGGCACATTCCGAGAAGGCAATTTTGCAAGGCTTCGATGAGAGTTGAGACCGCCATATGACTGCGAAAACTCGCCAAGAACAAATTGATGACGCGCTGCGTAAGCTGCACGCTGTTGTGGAAGGCGTCAAAGCCTCTGTTGTGGTCAACCGCGATGGCTTGCTGGTTGCGGCAATGCCTGCAGGCAACGACGAAGATGTCTTGGCTGCCATGTCTGCAACGCTAGTTGGTCTGGCGGAACGCACGCTCGGCAGGCTGGATCAGGGCAGCCTGGAGCGCTTGTTGGTGGAAGGCGAAGATAGCGTGATGGTCGCCTATCCTGCTGGACGCGCGATGTTGGCAGTCATGATCGGCAAGGAGCATAAAATCGGTCCGGTGCTGTACGCCGCTTCTGTGACGGCGAAAAGTGTGGCACAAGTGCTTGCCAGCTGAGTGCGCATGGCTCCTGAGACATTCGAAGGCATCATCGAGCG
>DAOTWB010000277.1:0-10270 GCA_034436235.1 Anaerolineae bacterium | reverse complement strand
GCGCCTGTGCATTTGCGATTGAAGTACAGGTTGCCAACGTGGAAGACGCGCCGCGCCAGCTCAAGGCGCTCGCGGCTCTGGCTGTAGACCGCGCCTGTCAAGCCGTATTCAGTGCCATTGGCGATCTCCAGCGCGTGTGCGTAGTCGTGCGCGCGGATGAGCGCCAACACAGGTCCGAAGATTTCCTCTTGCGCGATGCGCGCATTTGGCGCTACGTCGCCGAAGACGGTCGGCTCGATGAAATAGCCGCCTTCAGGCGTCATCTTCGCCTTGCCGCCGCACAGGAGCTTGCCTTCTTGCGTGCCGATCTCGATGTAATCGAGGATTTTTTGCATCGCCTTAGCGTCCGAGACAGGTCCTTGATCGATCTCTGGTGCTTGATCAGGCGCGCCGATAGTCAGTTGGCGCGTTTTTTCCACCACGCGCGCCGCCACTTGCTCATAGACCGCGTCCACGATGATCGCGCGCGAGCCTGCTGAGCATTTCTGCCCTTGAAAGCCGAAAGCGCTCACTACGATGCCTGTGGCAGCCGCTTCCAGATCAGCCGTCTCGTCCACCACGACCGCGTCCTTGCCGCCCATCTCCAGAATAGTGCGCTTGAGCCAAATCTGACCTGGCTGTACCTTCGCGGCGCGCTCAAAAATGCGCATGCCGACCTCTTTGCTGCCTGTGAAGGCGATGAAGCGCGTCTTCGGATGATCCACGAGCGTATCGCCAATCGCACTGCCCGGTCCAGGCAGATAGTTCAGCACGCCGCTCGGCAAGCCTAGATTCCATAGAATCTCACAGAATTTGTAGGCGATCACAGGCGTGATGCTGGCAGGCTTCAAAACGACCGTGTTGCCTGCCACGATGGCAGCGCTGGTCATGCCGACCATGATGGCGTTCGGGAAATTCCACGGTGGAATCACAGCGCCGACGCCGAGCGGAATGTATTGCAGCTCAGATTGCTCGCCTGCTATCGTGTAGAGCTGCTCACTGGCATTCTTGAGCCGAATCGCCTGCCTTGCGTAGTACTCCAAAAAATCTATCGCCTCAGCTGTATCAGCGTCAGCCTCTGCCCAATTCTTGCCGATCTCGAAGACCATCCAAGCGCTGAACTCATGCTTGCGGCGGCGCATTTCGGCGGCGGCGCGCAGCAAGTAGCGCGCACGCTCTTCGGCATCCACGTACTGCCAGTGCTTGAATGCCTCGGCAGCAACCTCAATCGCGCGCTCGGCATCTTCCTTGCGTCCGGCAGCCACTGTGCCGACGATCTCGGCAGGGCGCGACGGATTGATGGACTGAATCACATCGCCTGTCTGCAGCGTGTTGGCGCCAATGCGCAACGGATAATGCTTGCCGAGCTGTCCGCGCACGTATTCGAGCGCTTGCTGGAAAGCGGCGCGATTGCTGTGTTGGCTGAAATCGGTCAACGGCTCGTTTTTGAAATCAGGCAATTTTGCCATCGTTAAAACCTTTCTTCTCAGACGGCTGCAACATGCCGTCAGAATTATATATAAGAAATTATAGCGTGCAGTCCCGCGCGCTGCGCAAACTATCGAGCTGCGCGTTACAATGTGTTTGATGGCGATTGAGAAAGGCGGCTGATGTGCGACGAAGAGACTTCCTTCAACTGCTCGGCTTGAGCGCGCTCAGCGCGTCGTTCCCGAGCCGAACAGCGCGCGCTGCCGAGTCCGTGCTGATCGTAGGCGCAGGCATGGCAGGCATCGGCGCGGCGCGGCTGCTGAGCGCGGCAGGCTTCAAGGTGACCATCTTAGAGGCGCGCGATCGGCTCGGCGGACGTATCTGGACGGATGACGCGCTCGGCGTGCCGCTTGACATGGGCGCGGCCTGGATTCACAGCAGCCGCCGCAATCCGCTGACGGCGCTGGCGCGCGCGGCAAGTATTCATGGACTGGCAAGCGACTTCGATTCGGTCGCGCTCTACACGCGCAATGGTCGGCGGCTCACGCAAGCGCAATTGAAAGCGGTCGCTGCGCTCACCACAGAAATCCTGAGCGAGCTGGAAGCTGCCAAAGCGCATGCGTTGGTGGATGAAAGCACGTCCGTCGCCGATGTCTTGGCGACGCTGCTGCCTGAATACGAGCTGATCGGCACAGAAAAACGCGCCGTGTTGTGGGCGCTCGCCAGCGAGATCGAATTGGAGTGGGGCGCCGAAGCGCGCGACCTCTCGCTGTTGGCGTGGAATGAAGATCGCGCTTTCAGCGGCGACCACGTGCTCCTGCGCGAAGGCTACGGACGGCTGATCGCGTTTCTCGCCCGCGACCTTGACGTGCGGCTTGGCGTGACGATCAGCCGCGTGGCACACACGCCGTCAGGTGTGCAGCTGACGGCAGCCGATGGACGCATTTTTGAGGCAGATCGCGCGCTGATCACACTGTCCATCGGCGTTTTGCAGAGCGGCGCGATAACTTTTGCGCCTGCCCTGCCTGCAGGCAAACAAGCCGCCTTGCAACGCTTACGGATGGGACTGCTCAACAAGGTAGCGCTGCGCTTTCCACGCACGTTCTGGGACGAGACGTTGCATCGCTTCGCTTACCTCAGCGAGGACATCGAAGAGACCTTTGAGTTCTTCAATCTGCACGTGCTGCACGCACAACCGATCTTGGTCGCGCTTGTGCGCGGCAGGCACGCGCAGCGCCTTGAGCAAATGCCGCCTGAGCGAGCCGCAGGACTCGCTTTCAAGACGCTCAAACGCGCCTTCGGCAGCGCCATTCCTGAGCCAGAGGCATTCGCGGTCACGGCTTGGCAGCGCGATCCGTTTGCGCGCGGCGCGTACTCGCACGTGCCGCCTAACGCGCGCCGCCTCGATTACGGACTGATCGCGCGCTCTGTGCGGAATCGGCTCTTCTTCGCAGGCGAAGGCACGCTATCTACTTATCCTGCCACTGTGCATGGCGCGCTGATGAGCGGCGAGCGCGAAGCGCAGCGCATCATCGCGCTAGGCGAGTGAGCGCTGCCATTGTGCTGAGCCTGCGCTGTGCAGTACAATCTGCGCAATAGATATTTTGAGGTGACGACACAATGGCTTCCGTCGGCATTCTTGGCATTGGCACATATTTCCCTGCTCAGGTTGAGCGCGCAGCCGATCTCGCGCTGCGCACAGGCATTCCAGAGCCCGTCCTGCGCGAGAAGATGGGCATTCGGCAGCGGCACATCGCTGCCGCGCACGAGAGCGTCTCTTACATGGCGACTCAAGCCGCGTTGCGCGCCTTGGAAGATGCGAAGCTCGCGCCTGAGCAGCTCGATTTGGTCATCTCGCACGGCAGCGAATATAAAGATCACAACGTTTGGAGCGCCGCCGCTAAAATTCAGCACAACATCGGTGCGCTGAACGCCTACGCCTTCGATCTGTACGCGCTGTGCGCGGCTGCGCCGATCGCTATGCAGGCGGCGCGCGGCATGATGTTGGCGGACGACTCGCTGCGCCATGTGTTGCTTGTAGCAGGCAGCCGCGAGAACGACCTGATCAATTTCCGCAATGAGCGCGTGCGCTTCATGTACAACTTCGGCAGCGGCGCGGCGGCGCTGATCCTAAAGCGCGACGCCGAACACAACCACATCATCGGCGTCGCCGCTATCACCGATGGCAGTCTCTCTGAGACGGTCACGCTCAGCCGCACGCCTGAGGCAGTTGGCGATGCGGCTGAACACGGCGACCTGTGCGGTCGGCTTGAGGTGAATCAGCCGGACTATATGGCAGAGCGGCTCGGCGCGGTCTCGCTGGAGAACTTCGTGCGCGTCATCCGCGGCGCCGTTGAGAAAGGCGGCGCGTCGCTTGCTGACGTGCGCTTTCTGGGCATCACGCACATGAAGCGCTCGTTCTATCTGGAGATTTTGAAGGCGCTCGGTTTGAGCGCCGAGCAATCGGTCTACCTAGAAGATTACGGGCATATTCAGAGCGCCGATCAGGCGCTGGCATTGCAGCTTGGCTTGGCGCAAGGCAAGATCAGGGCAGGCGATCTGGTCGTGCTGGCAGGCGCCGGCGTCGGCTACACTTGGAGCGCAGCGGCAATTCACTGGACTCAAACGCGCTATGACGGCTGATCACACAGAGATATTCGAGCTGCTAGGCGTTGAGATAGGCGCGCTGACGGTTCAGCGCGTGGAAATCTCGGTGTGGGGAACGGAAGTGCAGCTCGATTGCGCTTATGAAGGCAATCCGTTCCAAATTCTCTTTGAAGATGTGCGCTCGTTGCAATGGGACGTGCGCGGCTATCCTGATGAGCGCGATGAACATGCCGATCTGATCGGCATTTTCTTGGGCGAGCGCGATCATCGCGAGTCAGCGATCATCGTGACCGATGTCTGCGAGATCGCCGTCTTGTATGGCAATATGATGATCCTGAAGACGTGGTAGTGTGCTGTACTGTTTGTGTACAGCACACTGACCGAACGCCGCTCAGCGCGTCGGCGCGACGGCAACCTCAAAGCTGCCGCTTGTGCCGCCCGTCAGCGCGCCGAAGCGCGTGGCGATGATGATATAGCGTCCATCGGCAGGGATGACGGCGTCAATTTGCGAATTGATGTCATTCGGCGCCGCGTCATCGTTGAAGGCAAGCTGGATGCCGCTCGGATCGAGCAGATAGAGCGCAGGATCGAGCGTGCCGCGCGTCGCACGCATTGAGATGCGCACGCGGTCGCCTGCGCGCGCTTGGAACGTGTAGACCGTGAACGGAGTGGCGTCATCAACGCTGCCGAAGCTCGGTCGTCCGTAGATGAGCGCTTCAGCCGTATCTGCGCGGTCGCGCACGTCGCCGATGTCGCGCAGCGCCTCTCTGAAGAAAACAGCGCCGCGGCCTGCGCTGACCGTGCCATCAGGCGCGATGGTGAACGTGGTCACATACAGCCGTCCGTTCAGATCGGGCTGCTCTTGCACGCTCAGCACCTGCTGACCGCGCACATCCACGTTCAGCGCGTAAGTTGGCAGCAAGGTCTCGCCGCATAGGTTGCGCAGCCAGACCTGAACTTCGTAAGTGCCTGCCACCAGCCGATCCGCTTGCCAGACGGCGTACGTGATCGGCGCGCTGGTCGGATTGTTGCAGTTCAGGTTATCTTGGCGCGCCAGAATGCCGCCGCTCGGAATGTTCCTGTTATCGGAGAAGAGCGAACGATTCTCAGGATCGCGGATCAGCAAGCGCACATCGGCGCGGTTGTTCCACGTCAGGCTGATGTTGAGCGCGCCGACGGGCAAGCCTGCCAAGCCAACGCCGCCGATGACCTGAGTTGGCGCGCCGACAGGTCCGCCGCTTTCAGGCGTGCTGAGCGGCGCGACAGGCGTCTGCGCGATGGCGAGCGCGCCTGTGCCGCTCAAGATCAGCTCATAGTTGCCTTCTGTGCCGCCGATGTTCTTGCCAAAGCGCGTGGCGATGATCAGATACGTGCCGTTGGCAGGCAACAGCTGATTGGCGATCAAGGCGTTGCGCGTGTTCTCGTCCGCATCATCGTTGGATGCCAACACAGCGCGATCAGGACCGAGCAGGATCAGCTGCGGATCGAGACTGCCGCCTTCCACGGCGTTCATCGCGATGTTCACAACCTGCCCTGCAGCGCCTTCGAAGCTCCACACATCCACCTGATTGTTTCGATCAATGCGGCTGCGAATGGCAGTGCGTCCGCCGAGCGGCTGCGGCGCGCTGATCTGCGCTGCAAAAGGCGTCAGGTTGAGCAAGAGCGGATTGGCGCCGCCTGGCTGCACACTGACCGCATCAGGCGATTCTAGGATGAAGCTGGCGACGTACTGCTCGTTCAAGTTCAGCCGTCCCTGAATCGGCGGCTGTGCGCGTCCGTTGACCGTGACTGTGACCGTGAAATCCACAGGCGCAGGCGGCTGACGGCAAGCGCGGTTGTAGTAGACCAGAATCTCATAGCTGCCGGCAGGCACGCGCCCTGGCGCCCAGCGAATGGTCTCGGTCGGATTGTTGACCGTGTTGGTGCAGCCGTTGTTGACGTTCGCCAATAAGGTCGCGCCGCCTGCCGCCGTGTTGTTGAAGAAGACCGTATTGCCAATAGGATCGCGCACTTCAAGGTCGAGATCGTCAATGGTCGTCCAGCTGAGCGCCACGCTCATGCTGTTGAGCGTGAGCGGCGCCAGCGTTGGCACAGGCGTCGGCGTGGCAAGGCTGCCCGCGCTGAGCGTGAGCGTGAACTGCCCTGAGATGTCGCCTTGCGCGCCGCTGCTGCGCAGAACGGTCACATAGTAGATGCCGCTCGGCAAGCTCAGGTTGCTCAAGCTGACTTCAGCGCCGTTCAGGTTCGCATTTTGCGCCAAAGGCTGTCCGTTTGCATCGGTCAGCGTGAGCGCGAGCGTCAGCGCAGGCGTGTTGCTGACGGCAGTCAGCGTCACAGACGCGCTATCCGCGATCTCGAATGTGTAGGTCTGCGCGAAGGTCTGTTGATTGAGCGTGCCTGTCACGCTCTGACCGATGTTCAAGCGGCGCGGCGCGCCATCTTGCGCCATCGCCACGCTGAGCGAGGCAAAGACGATCAGCGCTGCCAAGCTGAACGCTAAAAAAAGCCGCGCGCGGCTTATCAAGAGCCGTTTTTCCAAGTGCAAATTCCTCCTCAAGCACGCACCGCTGCGTGCGGCATGTCAGTGTAGCGAATCTTGGCGCGCTTGGCAATCGCAGCTCCGAGCGCGTCGCGCCTAGCACAGCCTTGCTTGACAACAAGATTGGCGCGATCTACAATCATCAATAGTTAGACAAAAAGTGGACAAGCGTTCTCCAAATTCATGCGGCGTCAACTGGAAGATTACTCAGATGAACCGATCTACAACATGAAAGCTGTCGAGCAGCAGACAGGCATCTCTGCGGCGACGCTGCGCGCTTGGGAACGCCGCTACACGCTGATTGAGCCGAAGCGGACTGCCAGCGGCTATCGTCTGTATTCTGAGCGCGACGTGGCGCTGTTGCGCTGGGTGCGCCAACAGATGAACGAAGGCTTGACGATCAGCCGCGTGGTCGCCATGCTGGAAGCGGCGCGCCAACACGGCGAATCGATCTACATCGAGCCGCAAGACGCCTCTGCCGTCCTCAATCGGCACACGCCGCAGCCGCCGCGAGACTTCGTGCAGGCGCTGGTGCAGGCGCTAATCAGCCTTGACACAGAGCGCGCCGACGAAGTGATCGAGCAGACCTTCGTCCTGTTCACCATGCCGACCGTCTACGTGGAAGTCATCACGCCTGCGCTGATCGAGATCGGCGAGCTGTGGCATCGCGGCGAGATTTCGATCTCGATTGAGCATTTCGCCACAACGTATCTGCGCGGCAGATTGCTCGGCTTGCTGCAAGCCTATCCGCATCGCAGCGACATGCCGATGATCATCGTCGGTTGCGCGCCCGGCGAGCGCCATGAGATCGGCGCGCTGATTTTCGCGGTGATGCTGCGCCAACACGGCTTCAACGCCGTCTATCTCGGTCAGGATGTGCCAGTGGACGACATCGTGCAGACGGCGATCCAAGAGCGCGCCGCCATGATCTGCCTCTCTGCGAATAACGCTGCTTCCGCGCTCGCCCTGCGCGAAGTGAAGCCGTTGCTCGCTCAGAGTCAGCGCGCGAATCCGCCGCTCTTCGGCTACGGCGGACGCGCTTTTGACACTGACCCTGAGCTGCGCCGCCAAGTGGACGGTCACTACTTAGGCAGCGATCCGCGCGACGCGATCAACCTGATCGTCAACCTGCTGCGTTTGCAACGCGATAGCAGCTGATCACTTCTGCTTGGCAGCGATCGCCTGAATCGCCGCTTCCAACTTCGCCAAACCGAACAGCGGCTCAGCGCTGAGATGCAAGCGAATGATGCGCCTGCCGCGGCTTTGCAGCGCTTCGTAGTCGCCTTCCGCCTGCGCTTGCTTCAGGATGCTGAAGCTGTAAGGCGTGTTCGGAATTGGCAGCGCTTCAGCGTCGTCCGCCGTCAGTTGGATGAAGACGCCTTTATCGCAGCCTGCCTTGTGCAGCTGCCCTGTGGAATGCAGATAGCGCGGACCTAAGCCGATAGTGACGGCGCGCCGCAAAACGTGCCGCAATTGCCGCCGCAATTCTTCTAGACGCGCTAGATATTCAGCGCGCGGCGGCAAATACGCCAACAAGCCGATGTAATCGCCTGAGCGCGCCAAGCGCAAGAACGCCGCCAGCCGTCCGCTCAAAGGACTGCTCTGCAGCGCCTGTTGCGCGCGCAACTGTTCAAGCAGCGCTGCCGTCACATCATCAGCGAACAGACTCACTCCGTCTTCGCTGTAAGCGGGCGCGCTCTGCGGCAATGCGCCTTGCTCAACGTACGCATCTAGCAGACGCTGTGTGTTCTGTTTGCTCTCTTCCACAGCAGGCTCGTCGAATGGATTGATGCCCAAGACCATGCCGACGGTCGCCGCGGCGAACTGCCAACGGAAGAATTCCGCGCCGATATCGTAGGCATCGCGCAGGTTGAGCGTGACCAGCGGATGACCTGCCTCTTGCAGCATCTGCACTGCCTGATCAGGATTTTGCGCGCTATCGTCGAGCCGCAAGTAGACCAGCAGCCGATCATCATCGTAATCATGCGGCAAGCCGACCGTGCCGCCGCTGATCGGAATGATGCCTTTATCTTCCTTGCCGCTGCTCTCCGCGATGAGCTGCTCTGCCCAAGCGCCAAAGGCGGCGATCTCAGGGCTGCTGATCAAGGTCAGCTTATCCAAGCCGCGCCGCGCCAAAACGCCCATCACTGTGCCGAGCCACAAGCCGGGATGATTGTTGCCCATCACGTTCGCGCCGCACGCCAATGCCATCTCAGTCGCGCGATCCAGCAGACGCTCGAAGTCCAAACCGAGCATGGCGCTCGGCAACATGCCGAAGTAGCTCAGCGCCGCATAGCGCCCTGCCATATCGGTCGGATTGTAGTAAATGGCGCGGAAGCCAAGCCGCTGCGCTTCTTCCGCCAAGCGCGTCTCAGGATCGGTGATCGCGATAAAATGCTCGCCTGCGCGCGCTGTCCGCTCAGCGCAACGCGCGTAGAAGTAATAGAGCATGGCGAGCGTCTCTAGCGTGCTGCCCGACTTGCTGGCGACGATGAAGCACGTCCGCGTCAGGTCAATTTGCGCCTCAACATCGCGAATGGCAGCTGGATCAGTGCTATCGAGCGTGATCAGCGCAGGGAAGCCTTGCTGCTGCCCGAAGATGGCGTAGAGCGTCTCAGCTGTGATGTTCGCGCCGCCCATGCCCAACATCACCAGATGCTGCCAACCTTCGCGCTGCGACTCGGCGCGCGCTGCACGCAACACCTCGCGATCAATGCGTCCGTCAGTTGGCAAGCGCAGCCAGCCCAAGCGCGCTCCGATCTGAGCGGCGACCGACGGCGAATCCGTCCACAGGCTCGCGTCGCATGCCCAAGTGCGCGTGATGCTCTTCTGAGCGCGCAAACGGTTCAGTTCCGTCTCAACAGGCTTTTGATACTGCCCAAGCACCAGCTTTTGGCGGCGGATGAAGCCGCTGGAGAGCAACTTGCGCTTGCCGTCCACGCGCGCGATCAACTTGGCGAACATCTCGTGATGTAGCTCTTCGGCGTCGCTCTGCAGTTGGCAGCCGATCAAATTCAGGTCAATGCCGATTGCCACAAGGCGCGATAGCACATCCGATGCTTCGCGCAGCGCGATGGTGCGCGGCATGGCGTCGCGCTCGCGATCGGTCAAGCTCTGCAGCATGGTCGGCTCGATCAGCATGAGCGCCTCAGTGTGACTCAGGTAATCCAAGTAATGCGTCGGCGCTTGCAACGGACTGATCGGCGCGATCTCAGTCCAGAGCAGGCGCTGTGGCAACGCGCCGAGCGCGCGCAAGCGTGCGAAGCGCTCGCTATTGAAGATATCGCGGCTGCGCCGATAGGCGTTGTTAGCGTTCGCAATGCCGATCTTGCCGAGCAACTCGGCATTAGCAGAGACTTGATCCAGCTCGACGCGCGCTTGCGCCGCACGGATGTTGTTTTGCAGCTGACGGTCTACCACAGCGTCTATGGCGCTCACGTGGAAGCCGATGACTGAGAGCAAGCCATCGAGCGGCAATTGTTCAAAGGCGCGGCGTTCCAGAGCGCGCATGTAGCACTCAGCGGCGGCTTCGTAGCTGGCGGCGTTGTAAACGTGCGTGAAGTGGATGTTCACACCTTCGTAGAGCAACTGCTCAAGGACGGTCAGCAAGCTGTTCTGCGCAGGCAGCTTGATCAGCACGTTCGGACGATCAATCGCGCTGAAGAGCTGCCGCGCCGCTTCAAGACGCTCGACAGGCGTCTCGGCGCGCAACGGCGA
>DAOTWB010000276.1:0-15893 GCA_034436235.1 Anaerolineae bacterium | reverse complement strand
GCGTAGGCGTCATAGTTGGCGTTGCGGTCAGAGTAGGCGTTGCGCTCGGCGTCTCTGTCGGCGTAGGTGTCATAGTTGGCGTTGCAGTCGGCGTAGGCGTTGCAGTCGGCGTCTCTGTCGGCGTAGGTGTCATAGTTGGCGTTGCAGTCGGCGTAGGCGTTGCAGTCGGCGTAGATGTCAAAGTTCGCGTAGGCGTCGTAACTGGCGCGCAGCTGACAGTTCTCGCCTCAGCGTTGACCTGAATGGACGTGCTGCCAGATCGGTAGTAGACGAGAACACGATATTCGATGCTTGACGGCGGACTGGATACGCTCACGCTCAGGGTGACGGGAAGAGCAGCGCGCTGTGCAGAATTCTGACTGATGACGGCGTAACTGTTTGGAATGTCGTGAGCGGACAAATATACATCGAAAAGATAGGCTGCGGAAGACTGCACTCTGACAGTTGCTCCTGAGCAGGAGAGACTGAAGAAACTTATCTGTGTCTGAGGCGGCGAAGGAGTTGAGCAGTTCACAGACACGCTGACAGTTGTTTGATGCAGAAGACTGGTAACGCTATTGTTGTAGATGCGAACTGTGAGATTGACTGTACCGCTGTAGCTGCTGTTGAGTGGGACGAAAAAAGTTGAGGAAGCGACAGATGCAGGAAACGTATGCCATACATTGATGGGCGGACTGTTGGATTGAACATTGACGACGTATCGTCCTGGACTACTTGAATTGACTGTCACTTGGATATCGCAACTGAACAGCGGATCATAGCTGGCGCTGACGGTGAACGTTTGCGCTTGAGCTTGTGAGATGAAGATCAGGGATAGCAACGCAGCCAAAATGCCAATTGGTACAATCACTTTTCTTTTCATGCTTTTTCCTTGCACAAAAGCGCCTAAAAATAAATCATAGACAAGGTAACGCAACTTTAATTTCAAAGCAAGAGCAATTAGAGAATTTAGAGAAATATCGCAAATGTTCAAGCGCTTAAAGTAAATTTAATAAAATTGCCGCGACATGCAGCGCATGTCGCGGCAACATAGACGAAAGCGTGAGATGTGTGCGCTAGTTGACCACTTGTGTCGGCAGCGGCGCGCTGCGCCAGACATCGTCAGGATTCGGCACGAGCGTGTCAAGCGGCACCCAGTAGGTCTGGCAGGCGATGATGATCTTGTAGAAACTGCGCGTACTGTCCACGCCCAGCACCCAGTAAGTCTTGGCGTCAGGTGTGGTCTGCAACACGATGTTGCTGGCAGCATCCTTGCGCGGCGCCCAGTAGAGCGGCGTGGTGCGCACCAACAAGCCCTGTCCTAGCCCAATGAGCGCCGGTCCGCACGGCACGCCAACCGTAGCAGGCGCAGGCGTCTCAACAGTGCAGTTCACGTCTATCTCTTCTTCGTCCCACACGAAATCCACTACCTCATAGTCAACGTAGAGTGATCCGCTGTAGGATTGCGAGAGCGTCAAGAGAAACGTGACGGGCAAGAAGCCATCGTGTTCAAAGCTGGCGACTTCATTGTCATCTTGATCGGAGACATACGCGTAGACCAGATAGTCCCGACTGTTATCCGAGCTTGAGACGATGATGGCGATAGTGCAACCATCAACGACGATGTCCACGTCAAAAGTTGGGAATTGCGCGCGCGCAACTGTGGGTAAAATAGAGAGCGCCAACACGATGAGCGCGCTGAACAGAATGCGAAGTTTCCTGTGCATGAGGAATGCTCCTTTGCTAAAGTGAATCGGTGTAACTCAATAGTACAGCGTAATTTCAGAGCACACGATAAAAATGCGGCAAGTTTTCTAAAAATAATTCGAAAAATCGGCTTGAAAAATCGGGCGATGAGGATAGCTGACCATGACCGATTTGATCGCAGTGGATTTAGGCAATGAGAGCGGGCGCATTTTCAGCGTCCGCTTCGACGGCAAGCGCGTGCAAAGCGCAGAGCGCCATCGCTTTGCCAACGTGCCTGTGATGGTCGCCAATACACTCTATTGGGACGTTTTGCGCCTGTGGCATGAGATCGAGCATGGCTTGGCGGCAGCGCAGTTGGAGACAGCTGCGTCTATCGGCGTCGCTTCGTTCGGCGTGGACTTCGGCTTGCTGGATCGGCGCGGTCAGCTGCTCGCCAATCCGATCCACATGCGCGATAAGCGCACGGAAGGAGTGCTGGAGCACGTTCTGGCACTCGTGCCGCGCCACGAGCTGTACGAGCGCACAGGCATCGGTTTTTACGTGATCAACACGCTTTACCAGCTGGTGGCGCTTCAGCGCGACGCGCCTGAGCTGCTCGATTTGACGCACACGCTCCTGACTATGCCGAACTTGATCACGTATTGGCTGACAGGCGAGAAGATCAACGAATTCACACATACGACGACGACGCAGTGCTACAATCCGACACTTGGCGACTGGGATCGCGATCTGCTCAGGCGACTCGACCTGCCGACGCACTTTTTGCCGACCGTTGTGCAGCCTGCTAACCTGATCGGCTTGTATCAGCGCGTGCCAGTTTTCACAGTCGCCAGTCACGATACAGCGAGCGCGGTCGTGGCAGTGCCTGCCGAGACGCCGCATTTCGCTTACCTGAGCAGCGGCACGTGGAGCTTGCTCGGTGTGGAGACGCAGCGACCAATTTTGAGCCGAGCGGCAATGGAAGCGAACGTGACCAACGAAGGCGGCGCTTTTGGCACGTTCCGTCCGCTGAAGATGGTGATGGGCTTATGGTTAGTGCAGCAGTGCCGTGCGCGCTGGCAAGCGCAAGGTCTGGATGTGGCATACGAGACCTTGCTGAGCGAAGCGCAGCAAGCGGCGCCGTTCAGCGCGTTGATCGATCCTGACGATCCGTCATTCTTCGCACCGGGCGACATGCCTGCGCGCATCGCCGCGTTTTGCGAAGCGACCGATCAACCTGTGCCTGAGACGCAAGGCGGGATGCTGCGCTGTATCTTCGAGAGTTTGGCGCTCAAGTATCGGCACGTCTTGGCGCAGATTGTGGAAGCTACAGGCGCACAAGTAGACGTGCTGCACGTCGTAGGCGGCGGCGCGCAGAACGCGCTGCTGTGCCAAATGACCGCTGACGCGCTCGGCAAGACGGTCTACGCCGGTCCTATCGAGGCGACTGCGCTTGGCAATGCGCTGGTGCAACTGGTGGCGCTCGGCGAGCTGAATGACTTGGCTGACGTGCGCGCTGTGGTGCGCGCCAGCTATCCGCCAACGCGCTACACGCCGAGCTACCTATCCGACTGGGAAGTTGCTTATGCGCGCTTCCAGCGCTTGCTCACCCGCCGTTAGCGCCTAACGGAAGCAATTTCTCCAGCTGCCGATCATGGTAGAGCCAGTGCATCACTACAGCGGCGACGCCTGCCGAGAGCGCGGCTGACGCGAAGACTAAGAAGCGCGGATTGCTCCAGCCTTGGAAGAGTTGTGGCAGGAAGTATGGCGGCACGAGAGTGAGCAGCACCAAGCCGATGCCGAGCGCCACAAGGCGCGGATGTTCGCGCAGGCTCTGCACTTTGAACAGCTCGACGCCGAAAGTGTTCCAGAACACGACTAGGCAGAACAGCGCCATGAAGACGAGCAAGCCGCTGCGCGCTTCATCGCGTGCGGCAAGCTCGATCACGCCAACTTCCACGTCGCCGCGCAGCAGCAAGTAGCAGGCAGCATACAACACAGACATGCTCAAGCCGCCGACGACGGTCGCCGTCAGCACATAGCGCATCACGTCATTCGGAAAGCTCGCCAGATAGCGCGGACGCAAGAAGCCGAACGTGATCAAGATGCCCGGCACATTCACCATGCCGAAGGTCAGCCAACTGATGATGATCGGCGTGGTCGCGAACGGCAGCGCCATGAAGCCGACGAAGATGAAGGCAAGCACAGTGTAGAAGTTTTTGGAGAGGAAAATGCGCGTGCTGCCAAAAATCTTCTGCGTGATTGTCCTACCGTGCTCAAAAGCGTTCGGCAGCGTCGCCATGCTGTTATCGAGCAGCACCAAGTCAGCGACGTCTTTGGCGATCTGCGCGCCGTCGTTCATCGCGACCGCCATATCCGCTTCTTTCAGCGCAGGCACGTCGTTCACGCCATCGCCGACCATCGCAACGTACGCGCCTTGCGCTTTCAGTGCGCGCACGATCTTACGTTTGGTCTCTGGCTCAATGCGCGCGAACAAATTCGCCTCGCGCACGGCGCGGGCAAAAGCAGCCGCGTCCATCGCCTCAAGCTGATCGCCCGTGTAGGCGCCGCGCACAGTCATACCTGCCTGCTGAGCGATAGCGCGCACTGTCTCAGCGTTATCGCCGCTGATGACCTTCAATTCCACGCCGAGCGCTTTGAACTGCTCAATGGTCTGCCGAATCTCAGGGCGAATTTGGTCGCTCATGGCGATCAGCGCGAGCGCGTGACGACTCTCAGGCAACGCGCCGTTCGTCGGCACCTCGTGGCTGCGCGCAAAAGCGATCACGCGCTCGCCTTGCTTAGAGCGTTCAAGCGCCGCCTGCAGCGCTTCGGCGTCGCGCTCAGGATCGAGGACGCGCTCAGGCGCGCCCATGATCAGCGTCTCGTCTTCGAAGATGACGGCGCCCCACTTGCGCGCTGACGTGAACGGAATCTCGCGCTGCTTGACCGCGCTGCCGCCGTTCACGCCGACGTATGCCGCAATCGCGCCTGCCGTGCGATTTTGCGTCGCCAAATTCTCAACATAGCGCCTCAGGTCGCTGTGCAGCGTCTCCGGTTGCGCGCCGTTGAGCGGAATTACCTCGGTCACGCTGAGCATGTTGCGCGTGAGCGTGCCTGTCTTATCGAAGCACAGCACGTTCACGTTCGCCATGGACTCAACCGCGTTGATGCGCTGCACCAATGTCCGCTGACGGCTGATGATCAGCGCGCCAATCGAGAGCGAGATGGTCGTCACCAACACCAGCCCTTGCGGCACCATGCTAGTCACTAGCACAACGGCATTGCGCACGATCTCAATGGTCGGCAGATGCACCACCAGACCGCCGATGATGGTCATCGGTCCGAAGATCAGCATCACGAAGACGGCGATCTGCACTAAATTGGCGATGTAACGCTGAGTCGGCGTGAGCGGATGCCGATACGCCTTAGCGGTCGCCGAGAGCTTGTTGATCGTGCTTTCAGCGCCGACCGCCGTCGCGCGCATCACGCCTGCGCCTGCGATCACGAACGAGCCTGAGTAGAGCTTGGCGCCTGCTTCTTTCAGCACAGCATCCGATTCGCCCGTCAGCAGCGCTTCATTCACTTCGAGCGAATCGGCAGCCAACACGACGCCGTCCACCACGATCTTATCGCCTGCTTCAAGCGGCAACAGATCGTCTTTGACCACGTCGCTGAGCGGCACTTCGCTCAGTTTGCCATCGCGCCAAACCTTGACCTGCTGCATAGAGAGCGCCGCTAGACGATCTAAGGCGCGCTTCGCCGCGATCTCTTGCACCAAGCCAAGAATTGAGTTCAACACTACGCTGAAGCTGGCGAACAGCAAATTGATGTAGTCTTGGAACAAGATCATGATGGTGCCGAGCGTCGCCAGCACGAAGTTGAAGACGTTGAAGATGTTGTCGCGGAAAATTTCCCAATAGGTGCGTCCGACTTGCACCTTGAAAGCGTTGGTCTCGCCACGCGCGACGCGCTCAGCGACTTCTGCGCTGGTCAAGCCGCGCTCTTCTTGCGGCAATCGAGCGATCAGGTTCATCGTTGTACACCTATGTCTTGCGCTAATGTGAAGGATTTGCACGTTTTTGCTTGCTAAGTATTATAAACACATTTACCCAAGCGGCGATGCTCGCTTGGGCTGTAAAATCTTGCAAGAACGCGCGGCGCAGCTAGGCGCTCTCAGATTCAGCGCTCGGCATCTCCACCTTAGCGCGACGCGCCATCTCTTCAGGCGCAGACATGCCCATCAGCTTGAGCAGGCGCGCAAAAACAACCTTCGCCGCTTTGTAGAAGCGCAGGCGCGCTGCTGCCATTGGCGCAGGAATCTCTTCTTGGTCGCTGATCGCGCGCACGCGGTCGTAGACAGGATGGAACATGCCCGCCAAGTCGAGCGCGAAGATGGCGATCGCTTGCGGCTGCATCTCAGCGATAGCGCGATTGATCACCTCAGGCGTCTCAAGCATCTTCTTGAGCAACGCCAGTTCAGTCTCGCCCAACAGACTCAGGTCAGCGTTCTCATCGCTGAGACCGCGCTCCGCTGCGCGCCGCAGAATGCCCGCGCAGCGCACATGCGCGCTCTGAATGCGGTAGACAGGATTCTCATCGCCTTGCGCGCGCGCCAGATCGAGATCGAAGTTCATCGCCGTGTTCGGACTCTGCGCCAGCATGAAGTAGCGCACGGCATCGGCGCCCACGTCATCAACCAGCTCGTCCAGCTCCACAAAATCGCCGCGCCGCGTGGACATGCGCCGCGCTTCGCCGCCTTCCACCAGCTCCACCATCTGATGAATGACTGTGCGCACGCAAGATGGATCGTAGCCGAGCGCCTTGACGCCCAGCAAGACCTGCGGCGCAGTCGCCGCGTGATCCGCGCCGAAGACATCCACCACCAGATCGAAGCCGCGCTCCAATTTATTGCGATGATAGGCGATATCAGGCAGGCGATAGGTCGGCTCGCCGCTGCGCTTGACGATCACGCGATCTTTTTCATCGCCCAGCGCTGTGGACTTGAACCATAGCGCGCCGTCCTGCTCGTAGGCGAAGCCGCGCGCGCGCAACGCCGCGATGGTCTCTTCCACTGAGCCGTCTTCATACAAACTATCTTCTCGAAAGAAAACATCATGCACGATGTTAACGCGCCGCATACTGTTCTTCAAGCGATAGAAGATGCTCTCTGAGGCGAGCTGACGGAAGCGCTCCACAGGCGCGTCGCGCAGCGAGTCGCCGTAAATGGCGGCTAAGGTCGCGGCGATCATGCGGATGTACTGCCCTTTGTAGCCGCTTTCAGGGAATGTGTTCGGCAAGCCGAGCATCTCAAGGTAGCGCGCTTGCACGCTGGCGCCGAGGATGTTCATTTGCTGACCGGCGTTGTTGTAATAGTACTCGCGCGTGACGGCGTAACCGACCGCTTCGAGCAAATTGGCGATTGTATCGCCGATCACGCCGCCGCGAATGCGATGCACGCTGAGCGGACCGGTTGGATTGGCGCTGACGTACTCAACCTGCGCGCGCTTGCCTGCGCCGTCATCTTGCTGAAAGACGCGCTCGCCTGCCGCGAGGATGTCGTCAACTTGCGCAACTAGCCACGCCTGATCGAGGCGGAAATTCAGGAAGCCGGGCGGCGCGATCTCAGCGCTGCCCAAGAATGGCGCATTGGGCAGGTGCGCGCGCACGATCTCAGCGATTTGCATCGGCGGCTTGCCCGCCAATTTTTGCACTTGCAAGGCGACCGCTGAGGCGTAATCGCCGTGCTCAGGGCGCTTAGGCGGCTCAATTTTCAGCTCAGGGATTGGGAAAGCGGGCAAGCTGCCATCGGCTTGAGCGTTCCGCAGCGCCTGATGGACGAGCGCGGCAAAGGCGATAGGTAAAGGCTTCACGGTCTCTTGGCTCTCCGAACAGTGATGGGAATCTTGCGGCGCATTGTAGCGCACTTTGCGCGGCGCGTGTAGACGAAAGTTTGTGCTAGGAAACCTGCGCAAAGTGAAGTAAAATGTGCTGAGTTTGTATACCTCAGTGCGAAGGCGACGTGATGACAGCGTACGTTGATAGCAAGAAACTGGCAGCCGCGCTTCAGATCAGCGAAGAGGCTGCACAGGCGATCATCAGCGGCAACCTTGCCGCGCTGGCTGAGCAGCCGCCAGCTGAGTCTGCGTCGCAGGACGGCGTCTTTTTGCAGAAGCATCGCACAACGCTCTATCACGCCGATTTTCTCACTTCGCAGGCATTGGCGGACGAGAGCGTTGATCTGATCGTCACGTCGCCGCCGTATAACGTCGGCATTGCCTACAGCACGCACGACGACGCGCATGACTACGAGGCATATCTCGATTTCTCTGAGAAGTGGCTGACTCAAGCCTATCGCCTCAGCCGAGCCGACGGTCGGCTGTGCATGAACATTCCGCTCGATAAAAATAAGGGCGGTCAGCAGAGTGTGTGCGCTGATATGACGACCATCGCCAAAAAAGTTGGTTGGAAGTACCAAGCCACGATCATCTGGAATGAAGGCAACATTTCACGGCGCACAGCCTGGGGCTCGTGGATGAGCGCCTCAGCGCCTTTTGTCATTGCGCCGGTAGAGGTGATTGTGGTAATGTACAAAGAACACTGGCGGAAGAAGCGCAAGCCGCAAGCTGTGAGCGATATTACGCGGCAAGAGTTCATGGAATGGACGAATGGTGTCTGGGTCTTCAGCGGCGAGAGCAAAAAACGCATCGGGCATCCTGCGCCATTTCCGCGCGAGCTACCGCGTCGTTGCATCAAGCTGTTCAGTTTCGTCGGCGAGACTGTGCTTGATCCGTTCGCCGGCAGCGGCACAACGTTGATCGAAGCGCACGAGAACAATCGCGTGGGCATCGGTTTTGAAATTGCGCTTGAGTATTGCATGTTAGCAAAGGCACGCTTAGAGACATTATGGCGCCAAGACAAGCTGATCTGATCAAGCAATACTTTGAGCAGAATCCTAATCGCGATATTCCACATCCTGAAATCGTAGACTGGGCTACGGCTGAATACACGCGGCTGACGGGCAACGTTTTCCGCGATCCTGACCGCGCCATTCGCAAGTTGCATCAGCAAGGCTTCTTGATCAAGGTTGCGAAAGGCGTGTATCGCTACGATCCTGAGCTGGCACATCAGCGCCAACTTGAGGATTTCACGCCTGAGGTGCGCGAGGCAATTTTCAGGCGCGATGGCTACCGTTGTGTGATATGTGGTTTAGGGCGCGCCGATGGCGTCGAAATACACGCCGATCACATCGTGCCGAAGGATCGCGGCGGACGCGCTACACTTGAAAACGGTCAGACGCTCTGCTCAAGGCACAACTTCCTGAAGAAAAACTACAGTCAGACTGAGTCAGCCAAGCGTTTCTTCATACGTATCTATCGCCGCGCACAAGCGCTCGGCGATCAGCACATGATGGCTTTTTGCCGGCAGATTTTGGCAACTTACGAGCAATTTGGGATCAACGGTCACATTGAGTGGCGCGAATAGGCATTCCGAGCGCGCATTCGCTGTTGACTCAGCTCCTGCCGTATGTTAAGATAAACGCACGCAGCGGCGCGCGAGCGCCATCTGGCATATTGGCAGTTGCTCAGGAAAGGTTAAGGTAGTCAGTATCAGCAGCGAAGAGTATCGCGTCAACGAGCAAATTCGCGGTGTGAGCCGTGTGCGCCTTGTGGTGCAAGGCGAGAACGGCAAGAGCGAAAATCTAGGCGTGAAGACGTTCCGCGAAGCGCTTGAGATCGCTCGCGAGCGCGGCTTGGATTTGGTGGAAGTGGCGCCAAATGACGATCCGCCTGTCTGCCGCGTGATGGATTACAGCAAGTTTCTCTACGAGCGCTCTAAAAAGGAACGCGAGGCGCGCAAGGCGCAGAAGGTCATTGAAGTCAAAGAAATTCAGCTTCAATTGAAGATCAACGAATTTCATCTCGGCTTCAAGATCAAGGACGCGCGTCGCTGGCTGAGCGAAGGCATGAAGGTGCGCGTGCGCGTCAAGTTCGTCGGGCGCGAGATCACTTATCCTGAGCTGGGACGCAAAATGATGGACACTGTGGTCGAAGCGCTGCAAGACGTGGCACAAGTGGAGCAGCCGCCGATGATGGAAGGTCGCTCAATGCTGATGGTGCTGGCGCCGCTGACCGCCAAAGAGAAGAAGAAGCAGCAATAAACGCGCTGCAGACTGCCGATTGAGATTGTGTGAGCGAAGCACCGCATTTCCTGCGGTGCTGTGTTGTTCAGGAGTTGAGGACTGTGGCAAGAAAATATAAGCTCAAGACGCACAAAGCCACTGCCAAGCGCTTCCGCGTGACAGGCTCAGGCTTGCTCTTGCGCACCAAAGGCGGCAAAAGCCATTTGCGCCGCCGCACTGCCAAGCGTACTAAGCGTCTTTTCCAGCGCATGATCGCCGTCGCCAAAGCTGATGTGCGCAGAGTGCATCGCCTTGCGCCGTATCTCAGCCGTCACAAGGCGAATCCGCCGCGCGGCTGAGCGAATTCACCACACATTGAGGAGTTCCGAGCATGTCTCGCACCAAAGGCGGCTACGTAACGCGCCGCAGCCATAAGAAAATCTTGAAGCTGACCAAAGGTCAGCGCGGCAGCAAGCACTTGCTCTTCCGCCGCGCTAACGAGGCGATGATGAAGAGCCTGTGGTATGCCTACCGCGACCGTCGTCAGCGTCGCCGTCAGCTGCGCCAGCTGTGGATCACGCGCATCAACGCAGCGGCGCGCGCCAACGGCATCAAGTACAGCCGTTTCATCAATGCGCTGAAGCGCGCAAATATTGAGCTGGATCGCAAGATGCTGGCGGATATCGCCGTGCGCGACGCCGCAACGTTCAGCGCCATCGTCAGCGCTGCACAAGGCGCTTGATCTGAATTGCGCGCACAGATCGCCTTAGGCTGGTGTCTGTTCCGCCGATCACAAGCATCCAAAATCCGCGTGTGAAGCGTGTGCGCGCACTGCAAGCGCACAGCAAGACGCGCCGCGCTGAGCAGCGCCTTGTCCTAGAAGGCGCGCGGCTGCTCTCGGATGCGCTGGCGGCAGGCGCGCAGCCTGAGTTCGCGCTCTACACTGAGACTTTCGCGCAAGGCGCGGCTGCGCAACAGCTGCTTGCACAGCTGCGCGCGCTGAACGTCGCGTGCTTGCCTGTGACGGAAGCGGTCATGGCGCACGCGGCTGCCACACAGACGCCACAAGGCATCCTCGCCGTGCTGCCGCTGCCTGAGCTGCCATTTCCAAGCCAACCGACGCTGCTGCTCGCCTTAGACGGCGTCTCAGAGGCGGGCAATCTCGGCACGCTGCTGCGCAGCGCGGCTGCCGCAGGCGCAGACGGCGTCTTGCTCTTGCCGAACTGCGCCGATCCGTTCAATCCAAAGGCGCTGCGCGCTGCGATGGGCGCACATTTTCGCCTGCCGCTCAAACATAGCACTTGGACGCAAATCGCGGCTGAGTTCGCTGAGTTGCCGTTCTACCTTGCCGATGCATCAGCGCGCTTGCCATACGACGCTGTGGATTGGCGGCAGCCTGCCGCGTTGATCATCGGCAGCGAAGCGCACGGCGCGACGGATGCCGCGCGCCAACACGCAACGCAGGCGATCGCCATTCCAATGGCGCGCGCTGCCGAGTCCTTGAATGCAGCGGCGGCAGCAGCCGTCATCTTGTTCGAAGCGCGCCGTCAGCGCAGGCTCGGCTAAGCCTACCTTCATCCTCAAGCGCGCCGCGCTGTGCTACAATCAGGATCAGTGCTGAGTATGGCGATCTCAAGAGCATGCAACTATCTTACCACATCAATTTCCGTCCGTTCTGGCGCATCGGACTGGCGCTATGCCTGTTGGTGAGCGTCCTGTTCGGCGGCACGGCGTTGGCGGCGCGCAACGCGCCGAGCGTCTTCGCGTGCTTGCGCATCGGCGGCGATATGCCTGCGCGCGATTGGCTGCTGGACTTCAACAACGGCATCTTGACCGCTGACGCGCGTCCGCTGACCGATCCGTTCAGCTACGCGCCGCACAACGCTTGGACATCGCCTGATGGACGCCACTACGCTTACACGCTGCCCGATCGCAGCCTGACGCGGCGCTTCACGCTCTACGTGCAGCCGAACAGCGGCACTGTCGCGCCACACATGGCGCGACCGATGGTCAGCGATGCCGTCATCAACGCTGTGTCGTGGTCGCCTGATGGTGCGCATTTGCTGTATCTGTATCGCGACGCGAACAACGCGCCGCATTTCGGTCTGGCGCGCGCCAATGGCGACGGCGCAACTGTGGTTCGTTTGAACACGCCGCGTGCGAACGAGATCGCTTTCTTCGGCTGGAGCGCTGACGGCGCGTATTTCGCAGTCGGCACAACTGAAGTCTTCGGGCGCGTTCTGACGTATTATGAGACAAGCACGTTGCGCGCGAAGACCTTTCCGCTCATCTCGATTTTGCCGTACGTTGAGAGCGCTGTGTGGTCAGAGCGCGGTCAGCGGCACGCTTACCTGCGCACAGATCAGGTCGGGCGCACGCGCTTGGTTGTCTCCCTGCTCGATTCGCCGATCTACGGCGGCGAGGAACTCAGCCTTGAGATGCCTTTCCTACGCAATGCGCGCCTGTTTTGGTCGCCTGACGGCAACTATCTCGCCTTGCGCTATAACGATCAGAATTTGAATTGGCAGTTGATCGTCTACGCGATCGCGCCGCGCAGCTTTCAGCCGCGCCAAATCGCGCAGTTCACGCAAGGCGGACGTTTGCTCTTCCCTGCCAGCGCCGCATGGAGCGCCGATAGCAGCACGCTCGCTTACTTCCGCGAGCGGCGCGGCGGACGCGACCTCGTGGCGTTCCGCCTTGCCACGGGCGAGAGCGAAGTATTGGTAGAGCGTGTGATGTTGGCGCCGCAGAACGATTTCTTGTGGGCGATTGAGAACAGCGCCCGTCCGACGCGCCGTGCCGCTGTGCCATTTCTGAACGGACGCGGCGAGATAGATGTGGATTTGATGAATTTTGACGGCACAGATCGCGTGCCGCTTGTGCGCGGCGCGACAGACGTCGAGAACGTCTTATGGTCGCCGGATGGCGCGTTAGCGCTGATCAAATGGCAACGCCGCGACTTCTTGCGAGTCGATCACTACATCACATGGGCGCGCACTGACGGCAGTGGCTTGCAGACGATCAGCGCGGAAGAATTCGCGTTCGATCAGGTGTTGTGGCTGCGCGAAGGCGGTCAGTTCAGCGGCAAGCTCGCTTACACTTACATGGCGTTGACGCGCTATGGCGTTGAAGTGCTAGACCTAAACACAGGCGTGCGGCGCACATTAGCGCGCAACCTGACCAAAGCGCAGACGCTCACTTACGATGTAGTTGGGCAGACGCTGCAATTCTGGTGGCTGGATAGGCAGCGCGGCGGCGTGGACGGCTATACACTCGATGGTGTGCGGCGTTATCGCTATCACTCGCCGAGCGGCAGCATTGAGACGCCACACTTGGCGCGCTCGCCGAATGGAAGGCACGCGGCGATGCTTGTGCGAGCGAGCGGCAACTGGACGCTGCAAGTGGCGTCCGAAGGCGATGACGGCGCAGGGCGCGTCCTTTGGACGGGCAAACAGCCGATGCCGCCGCCGCTCTGGTCGGCTGATGGCGAGCGCTTCGCCGTGTTCGTCAGCGTGAACAACTCAGGACTGTTCGGCATGTTCAGTGTGGAAGTCTACAACAGCGCAGGCGACCTGCTGTACACTTATCCGCAAGTGCCGCTGCGCTCGGTCAGCGAGGCGCTTTGGACGCGCTGTGAGTGAGCGATCTGCGCGATATCGGCTGCGGCGGTTGCGCACGCCGCTCATGATAGGCACTCTGGCTGTTGTGCTGAGCCAAGCGCTCTTCATCGCCATCAGCGCAGGACGCTCACGCCAGGACTACGGCTGCCTCGCCTTCACAAGCTACCGAGACCGCTATCTGTTGGACATTGCGTCAGGCGTCGCGCTGCCCATGCGCATTACGCCTGCGCGCGCTGAGCGTTCTGCGTTCGCGCGCAGCCGAGCATGGGCGCTCTACCTGCCTAACGCGCAGCAGCTGATCCTTGAACGAGTTGCCGATGCGCAGACGTTCGCGCTCGCGCTCGACAGCGTCCTACAGCACGCTTTTTGGTCGCCTGATGAGCGCTGGCTAGTCTACACAGAGCGCTTTGGCGATCAACAGCCGCTCAGGTTGACGCTCGTCAATTTAGAAGCTGATGAGTCAGGCGCGCCGTCGCTGCGCCGCGTCGTGATCGCCGATGGCGGCGACGATTGGGAATGGTCGCCAAACGGACGCGCGCTCTTGGTCAGGCGATACGGCGCTCGCGCCGTGCCATCGCTCGCCATTTGGTCTGCCTACGATGAGCGCCTTCACACGCTCGCCATAGACGGCATGTTCAGTTTTTGGCTGCCCGACTCTGAAGCGCGGCGTTTCGCTTTCGTGAGTCACGAGAACGGCAGCCATGCGCAGCTGCACATGGTCGATCTAACGGGCGCGCACATCAGCTATCCGCTGGAGACGCTCGTCAGCCACAGCGCTGTGCAATGGTCGCCGCATGGACGTTATCTGGCTTTCTACACACAGGTCTTTCCGCGCTGGCAGGTCGTGGTCGTCGATTCCGACGGCAACTGGCGCGCTGTGGCGCGTCTGGCGCAGCGCGGCGACGGACTCTCACTGCCGCTCGTGTATTGGTCAGAAGATGGCGAGACGCTTTACTACCTACAAGACGCCGGCGAAAGTCCATTGGAATGGCATTGGGTCGCTTATCGCATCGCGGAACGCAGCTATCGCACCATTGTGCCAAACGTTGTCAAGCGACCGTACTTCTCGCCGCGCGGCGCGCAGCAGGTCATCGTGACTTGGGAAGCGGCGCGCAAGCGCCATGTGGCGCTGATGCATCTGGACGGCAGCGCGCGCAGCATGTTAGCCGAGGCGGCGGACGATGTCGGCAATCCGTACTGGTCGCCAGATGGCACGTACGCGGCGCTCGTCTGGGCGACGGGACGAGGCGCGCAGCGCGCCGTGCGCCTGACAGTGGTGAATGCTGAGACAGGCGCGACGCAGACGCTCAGCGAAGGCTTGTGGGATGCGCGCGATCTGCGTTGGTTGGCGGGCAGCGCGGGACTGTTCTTCGTGGCAGTGCGCGGCAACGCGCAAGGCGAGCCGACCTACAGCGCGGAGCTGTTCATGCCGAAGACGGGCGAGCTGCGCGTGTTGGCTGCCGACAAAGACACGATCGGCACGGCGCTGTGGCAAGGCAACGACATTCAGTTCTGGTGGCGCCGCGGCAAGACCTTCGGTGTGAATCGGCACAAGCCGAACGGCGAGACGGTCTTCGCGCACAGCCTGACGGATGATGGCAGGACGCCTGTGCAGAGCGATATGTATCCTTATCTTGAAGGCAGTTTCATCGTTCGGTCGCCGTATCCACAGGCGTTTCCTGCGCCGAACGGCGCGTGGCTCGCTCTGAAGGTCGGCGCGCAAGGCGATGAACGGCTCTATATCGCCAAAGCAGACGGCACGTGGCATCTGGTGCGCACAGGGCTGAGCGGCTTAGGCGATCCGCTCTGGTCAGCCGATGGCGTCTATTTAGCTTTCACACAATCGGTCAATCAAGGCGAGGTCACGCTGGAGATCGTCAACGCGAACGGCGCGTCGGTTCAGCGCGTGGTAGGCTATCGCGGCATATTCAGGGATGTGAGATGGTCAAGATGCGACGCTTCCAACTGAGCGGTCGTGCGCTGCTGAGCGCGCTGATCGCTTCGCTCACGCCATTGTTTCTCGTCTTGCTCGGCGTGCGCCTGCTGATGAGCGAGCCGTATCTGATGCTCGCCTATCGGCTGCCGAATTTTCCCGACGATCCATATGGCTTCACGCTTGAGGATCGCCTGCGCTACGCGCCGTACGCCGTGCAGTTCCTGCTGAACGGCGCGCCGCCTGATTTCCTCGCCAACTTGACCTTCGCCGATGGCACGCCGCTCTACAATGCGCGTGAAGTGCAGCATATGGTGGACGTGCAAGCAGTGACTCAAGCGGCGATGCTGGCGCTGGCTGTGCTGAGCGTCACTACGGCACTTGGCGCGGCGTTGTTGGCGCGCAGCGCGGAAGGGCGGGCGGTGCTGCGGCGCGGCTTGCGCGGCGGCGCGTTGTTCACATGGCTGCTGCTATCGGCGCTGATCGCCTACATCCTGCTGGATTGGGATCATTTCTTCGACGCTTTCCACGCGCTGTTCTTCGCAGAAGGCAC
>DAOTWB010000275.1:0-1631 GCA_034436235.1 Anaerolineae bacterium | reverse complement strand
GTGAATTTGAAGGCGTTGCCGAGCAAGTTGGTCACGATTTGTTGCAGGCGTTTTTCATCGCCTAGGAGCTGCGGCGGCAAGTTCGGATCGATCTCGCGCTTGAATTGCAGTCCGTTCTTTTGCGCCAGCACGTAAAGTTCCATCGCTGTGCGCTCGAGCATGGCGGCAGGCGCAAACGGCGCGATGGTCAAGTTCAGCTTGCCTGCCTGAATGCGCGTGAGATCGAGCAGATCGTTGATCAGGTGCAGCAGGCGCGCGCCGCTATCGCGGATGATCTGCACGCGCTGTCTTTGGCGTTCGTTCAGCTCGCCGAACATATTCAGGAGCAGCATATCGCTGTAGCCGATGATGGCGGTCAGCGGCGTGCGCAGCTCATGCGACATAGAAGCGATGAAATCGCGCTCAGTGCGCACGGCTTCGTTCGCGGCGGCATTGGCGAGGATCAGAGCGCTGTTTTTCTCGTCCAGCTCGCGCATTTTGGCGTGCAAAAGCTCAATGTTGCGCACGAGGCGGTCAGTCATTTGGTTGAAGGCGTCCGCCATTTGGTAGAGTTCGTCGCGGCGCTCGGGCAGCAGCATGCGGCGGCTGTAATCGCCGCCTGCGATCTGGTCGGCGCTGGCGACCATCTGCGCGAGCGTGCGCACAATCGGGCGGCTGAGCGCAGCGGCGGTCAGCACGGCGGCAAGGCTGACGAGCGCGAGCCAGATCAGCAGGGATTGCAAGGCGCTCTGGCGCGCAGCCAGCCAGGCTTGGCGCGAGCGCTGCAAGACGATCACGAGCGAGTCAGGGCTGCGCTCAAGCGGAATCGGCTTGTAGATGAATGCCGAGTCATCGCTGCTCTGATCGAGGATCAAGGTGCCTTGCGCTGCGGCGCGCAAGTGATCTGAATTCAGGTCAGGCGCAAAGTTAGCAGTCGCGGCGATTTGGCGCTCGCCGTTGTAAAAAGCGACTTCAGCGCCGAGCAAGGCGCGGAATTTCTCTGCATCGGCAAGGCGCAGCTGCCTGCCGACGATCAGCACGCCATTCGGATCGCGTCCATCGCCAGTGCGAATGGCGGCCAGCGCTACAAGATAAATGTTGTCGTCTATGCTCAGCAGCTGCACAAGAGGCGCGTCGCGCTGCCGAATGACAGGCAAGGCATCGCTCAGCTGCTGCACAATAGCTTCTGCATTGCCAACAGCGTGATTCAAGCGATTGTTGACATTATAAATGCCGACAATTTCGAAGCCAAACGTGGTGGTCAGTGAGAACGGCGAGGAAGGATCGAGATAAGTGCCGATCCAAGCTGGATCAGGCGTATCAGCAGCAGCTTGCGCGTGCAGATCGTCCCAGTTGGCGTAGTCTTTGGCAGTGTTGGCGAGATTGACCTCGATATCTTGCAGCAGGCGTGCGATGCTTTGGGCGTTCTCTTCTAAGTTGGCGCGCTCAATGCGGAGCAAGTTGTTGTTGGTGATGCTATAAGCCGTCAGCGTGACGAGGAGCATCGGCACGACTGCCAGCAGCAGCAGATGGATCAGCAAACGCCTTCTCAAAGGCATACGCACAACCTCCGAAAATGTTCGTTGATTATAGCGCATAAAATTGTCCGTGCGTTGACGCGCTTTCTTGACTGAACGCGACAAGCGCGGAAA
>DAOTWB010000274.1:0-24963 GCA_034436235.1 Anaerolineae bacterium | reverse complement strand
AACAAGCCGTAAACGCGCATCGCCGCGCCATAGCCGTTCAAGGTCAGATAAAACGGCACGTGCTTGTAGAGCGGATCGCTGTGTTCAGCGTCATAGCCGAGCGCGTCCGTGCTGCGCATCCGCAAATAGCGCGAATGTTTGTTGAGCTTGCCGCTCTTCTCGCCAAAGCCATAGTAACAGTCGGCTAGGTCGCGGCTGAGCGTGTGCGCAATGCGTCCTGTGCGCGCGTCATGCACGTAGCCGATCAGCACGTTGTCGCTGCACACAGCGCGTCCTTCGATCTGCCAAGCGAGGCACGGATGCGCTATGGCGGCGCGCAGTGCGATCGCGCCAAGCGTCAAGTGCAAGTGACCGTCCTGCTCAGTCACGCTCAGCGCGAGCTGCGGGAAACGATCCGCGATCACGGCGCTCAGCGCGTCGCGCTGCCAACCTTCAGGCGGACACGCGCCGTCGCGATCCACAAACGACCACGTCCGCTGCATATGCGGATGCGGCGCGCCGCGCGGATACCAGCGCACGCGCACGACGTCATCGGCATAGGCGCTGATGAACATGGACGAGCTATCTTCAAAGGTCAAGTGTAAGTCGCCATTTGGCAAAAGCGCGTAAGACATGCTCAACACTACTTTCGTCGTTCCAAGTTGCCTCAGAGTCTAGCTCATTCTGACGAATCGCGCTCAGCGCGCAAGGCTGCCCAGCCGCCGCGCAACACGCGACCGAAACGCCGCAAGCGCGTCCACAGGCGCGCGCGCTCACGCCATAAGATCAGAGTCTGCACGGCGAGCGTGCAGAGCGCGCCGAAATGCAGCGCGTGTTCGAGCGGCACGTTCACAATCGGCAGCAGGATGCCGCTCAGCGCACGAATATCCACTGTCCAAATGCCTGCGCCGAGCGCGATGGCATCCACGCCGATCAAGTACAGCGTCGGCACGCCGATGGCAAGCAACCAGACGCGCCAGCGGCTGATCAGCACATCCAAGCCGATCAGCCACTGTAGCGCGATCAACGGCGCACTCCACGCCAAAGTCAGGATCAAGTACGCCGTGTTGCCCATGCGCTGCTATTCTAAACGGAAGCGCACGATCCCGAAAATGAAGAAGGCGGCTGTGAACAGCAGCAGGATCAGCAGATTAGGCAGGATGTCCACAGCGCTCGCATTGTAGTAGATCAATTTGGTGAAGGCATCCTGCGACCAAGCGATTGGCGAGACGATCCGACCGAGCGTCTGCATGAACGGCGGCGTGATATCTAGAGGCCACCACGCGCCGCCTAAGGGCGCTAACGTCATCGGAATCAGGAAGCCGAGTCCAGCTGCTTGGTTCGGCGTGCGCGCCACGGCGGCTGCCGCCAAGCCGATGGCAGTGGCGCACAGCGTGAAGGTCAGCACAACGGCGATCGCACCGAGCGGATCGCCCCAGCGGATGCCTAAGAATGTGCCGACTGCGATCATCACGCCGAAGCTGAGCAGGCACAGCAAATACTGCCCGATCAGCTTGCCCGTCAAGATGTACGCGCGCGGCAACGGCATTCCCAGCAGACGCTGCAGCGTGTGAATTTGGCGCTCTTTGGCGAAGAGCTGCGCCAGCGCTGTAGCGCTGAACAGCACGAACATCGAGCCGATGCCCGGAATGCTGTGTCCGAAGCCTGTGCCAGGCAACTGACCGTCTATCGCGCTGGATGTCTCGCGCAGCTCAACAGGATCGGTCGCCCATTTGACCTGCATCTGCTCGTAGACGCGCTCATAGAACGCCTGATCGCCTGAGACAAGCGTCGTGACAGCGTGCGCAGCGGCAACCGCGCCGCCAAGCCGCGCGACAACGGCGTCTAAATAGCGCTGCGCCGTCTGCACAGCCTGAAAAGATGCGCTCGGCACGCGCAAGTTGACCTCAGCAGTGCGCCCTGCGATGAGCGCGTCGCTGAAATCGCTCGGCAAGGTGATCGCCGCCAGAGTCTGGCGCGCCTCAAGGCGCTGGCGCATGAACGCCGTCACATCGGTCTCGCTGAGCGCGTCCAGCTGGCAGAAAGCGCTCTGCTGCTGCGGCGCGCTCAGATCGCAGACTTCGAAGAGCGGCACGTTGTTGATTTGCTTGGCGCCTTCTTGCCGCAAAAGCGCCACGAATTGCTGAGCGAGCGGATCGCCACTGTGCAGCACGTCCAAACGCTGAGTCTCGACTACGGGCGCCGCGCTGAAGAATCCGACTGCAACTGCGATGATGATCGGCACGACAAACGATGAAATCCACATGCCGCGCTCGGAGAGCTGAACGCGCAATTGTGTGAATGCGATGGTGAGAATGCGCCGCATGATTCATACCTCCACGCGCTGAGTGAAGCGCTGCAAACCGATGCCGAACGTGACAAGCGCGAAGCCGATCAGCACGACTAAGTGCAGAGCAGGAAAAGTGCCGCCCGAGAGCTGCGTGAACGCATTAGAGCCCCAGTAGGTCGGCGAGATATAGCTGATCGGACCGAGCGGCGCTGAGGCGCTCTCATTGGCGAAGAAAGAGCCGCCAATTGTGCCTAGCACCACTAAGATCGCACTGCTGAGCGCTTGCGCCTGCACGCGATCTTTGGCAAGGCTCACGATCAGCGTGCCGATGCCCATGAACGCCGCCGAGACGACCAAGACAATCAGCGCGATCGCGACCGCATCCGTTCCCCAGACAGGCGATTGCATGCCCATCAGCGCGCCGAGCAGGCTTGTGGCAAGGATCAGCAGGATCAGCTGCAGCACACCATTGATATACGTCGCGCCCATCATGCCCGCCAGGATCGTCGTGCGCGACGTCGGCGTGACCAGCATCCGCTGCAGCGTGCCGTTCTCCTTCTCTTGCATGATCTGCACAATGCCAACCGCCATAGCGAAGCCGAGAAAGAAGACTGCCATGCTCGGCGCGAAAACTTGCAGCGGCTCAAATGTGGTCTGGCGCGTCTGCTCGCCTTGCGTGATGCTGAACGCGATGGGCGGCTCGGCGCTCGCCACGCGCTCAGCAATCTCAGCCGCGCGCGCCAAGAGGAGCGGATTCTGCCCAACGGCGACGCTCAACGCGATGTTGGCATTGGTCAAGCGATTCAGGAATTGGCGCACAATAGCGCTGACGATCTGCGCGCTGATCGGACTGGCGGCGTCCGTGTACAGCTCAAGCGCGATCTTCTGCTCGCCAAAGGTCGGATTGAAGGCGCTCAACCGCTCTGAGAACGTCTCAGGGATGATGATCGCGGCGACTGCCGCGCCGCTTCGCACGCGCTGGCGCGCTTCTTCAGCGCTCGCCAGCCGTTGCGCTTCGATCAGCTCTGCCAAGCCTTCTGGCGCTTCTAGGAAGAATGACGCTAATTGCTCGCCAAAATTGCCGACCTGCGCGCCGCGATCTTGATTGACGACCAGCACAGGCACGTCGCGGATTGGCGCTTCTGTGCCGCTCTGTCCGAAGGCTAAGCCGAAGATAGCAGTCAGGACGAGCGGCGCTACGACGATGAAGAGCAATCCTGTCGGATCAGTGAACCAGCGCCTTACGTTCAGCGCGACGATCAGGAAAAATTTTTTCACGTCCATGTTGTGCTCCTCGCTCAATCGCGCAAGGCGCGCCCTGTCAACTGCAGGAAGACGGTCTCAAGGTTCGGCTCGACAATTTGAATCGCGCTTGGAATCAAGTTGTGATCGTCTAAAGCGCGGATGATGTGCGGCAGCGCTTGCCGTCCGTGATCGGAAAGCACGCGCAATTTATCGCCCAGCTCGCCTTCTTGCTCAAGCGCGCTGATGAACGGCAGCGCGGATAGCGCTTGCCGCGCTTCGCCGATGCGCTCAGGCGCGAATTTCAGGACGATTGCGTCGCGCACGTCAGTCTGTTGGATCAGCTCGATCTGTTTGCCGCAAGCGATCAGCTCGCCATGATCTATGATGCCGACGCGATCTGAGAGCTCCTCTGCTTCTTCCATGTAATGCGTGGTGTAAAGCACGGTCATGCCTTGCTGGTTGAGCTGCTTGACCGCGTCTAGGATGCTGCGTCGGCTTTGTGGATCGACGCCGACAGTCGGCTCGTCCATGAAGACGAGCGTCGGCTTGTGCAGCAGACCGACGCCGATGTTCACGCGGCGCTTCATGCCGCCTGAGAAGGTGTCGATCCGCTCGCGTTGCCGCTCGCGCAAGCCGATGAAGGTCAGCACTTCGTCGCAGCGCTTGGCTAGTTCAGCGCCGTGCAACCCTTGCAGCCTGCCGAAGAACTCAAGATTGGCACGCGCGCTCAGCTCAGGGTAAAGCGCGATCTCTTGCGGCACGACGCCGATCAGCTTTTTGACAGCCAAAGGATTCTTCGCAATCGAGTATCCGCCGATGACCACGTCGCCTGAAGTTGGCTCCAGCAAGCCGCTCATCATGTTGATGGTAGTTGTCTTGCCCGCGCCATTCGGACCGAGCAGACTGAAAATTTCGCCCTGCTCAATGGTCAAATTGATGCCTTTGACGGCGAGATTGCCTTCGCCTTTGCCATTCCGCGGCGGATAGCGCTTGGTCAGGTTCTGAATGGTCACAAGTGTCGTCACAACACACACTCCTGTGTGATATGTTTCTCACTCACCAATACGCTGAAGTCGCCTCGGAAGTTGTGAGATAAAACGCATATAAGAAAAGTCAATAGGCGCGCGATCAAACTATTGAATCCATTTAGAGTTTAGAGTCATTCAAGGCAGCTAGGCAGGTCGCGCACATCGTGCGACCAGAGCTGACCGTAGAAGACCAGATAGTCGGCGGCGTGTTCCGTCCAATAGGCGATATCGTGCGCGCTGAGCGGATAACGCGTGAAGGTGAAGACGACGCCGCGCTCGATCAAAGTCTGGGCGAATTGCGCGACAGTCGGCAGCAGATCGTCTTGCTCGCCAATATCCAGCCAAAGGCGCGGCTGCGCGCCGAGCGGAAACGCGACCGTGCGCGCCAAGAAGAGCGGATTAGCGTCAGGCGGCGCGTTATCTTCGTAAAGGGCAGGGCTGTGCGCGCCGACCGCGCCGAAAAGCTCAGGGTAGCGGAAGGCGATGTATAGCGCCCAGAACGCGCCGCGCGAGAAGCCGCCAATAGCGCGCCCTTCCCGCGCATTCCACGTGCAGAAGTCGCGCTCAATAGCAGGCAGCAGCTCTTCAAGGATGACCGCTGCCCATGAGCGCGACTCAGTGAAGCGATTCTCATCCGCCAATGTGCCGCCCGACGGCATGACGAGGATCATCGGCGGCACGTTGCCTGCGCGCAGGGCGCGCTCATAGCTGCGCTGCACGCCAATCGCCGTCCAATCGCGGTGATCGCCGCCTTGCCCGTGCAGCAGGATCACGAAAGGATAGCGGCGCTGAGTCTGCGCGTAGCACGGCGGCAAATAGACGCGGTAAGGCAACGTCTGTTGCGCGCGCGCGCTGAAAAAGCTCAGCTCAACGGTCTGACCGCTCGGCTCATCGCACACAAAAGGCGTCGGCGTCGGCGGAAAAGTCGGCGTAGCAGTCGGTGTGGCAGTCGGCGTCGGCGTGACGGTCGGCGTCAGCGACGGCACAGCGGTCGGCAGGATCGGCGCGGCGGTCGGTTGGCGCGCGGCGCGCTGCAAAGCGACTTCGGTTGGATCGGGCGCCAGCGGATCACAAGCGGCGAGGACGATCAGCGCGCACAGGCTGATGAGCAGATATCTCGGCATCATGCGCGCAAGTATAGCGCAGGTTGCAGCTGAAGGCAGGACGCGCTATGCTCACAGGCGAGGATTTTTAACACTGATGATCTACGGCACGCGCTCACACACACTGCGCAATCCACAGGCGGTGGCTTGGACGATCCTGCTGGCGAGCTTCGTCACATTCTGCTTGCTGATGGCGCTCGGCACAGCGGGTGCGTATTGGTTCTTATTCCAGTCAAGGGTCGAGATGACCATTCGCCTGACGGTCAGCAAAGGTCGCATTGACCTGACACTGCCTGATGGCAGCCCTGCCAGCGCCGCACGGCAAGATTTCCCTGAGGCGAACGCGACCGTGCAAGTGGATAGCGTCTCGCAAGGCTACCTGACCTTTGAGGATAATTATTCCAAGCAGCTGATCGCGACTGTCTTCTTGATGCAAGGCAGCAGCTTGACCATTGAGCGCGCGGCGCGTCCGCGCTTTGAGTGGAGCGCTGCGCCTTACACCATTCGCCTGCGCAACGCCATCGGACGCTTTTGGATTGACCTGCCGTCGGACGTGGCGCGCGAGATTGTGCTGGAGCTTGAGTCAGAAGCAGGCACGGCGCGTTTCAGCGAGGCGGGCAATTTCCGTCTGCACAGCGGCAGCCAGCAAATTGACCTGCACGTTGACGACGGCAGCGCCACTCTGCAAGCGCCAAGCGGCGAGCTGCGCACGGTCAATGCAGGCGAGATCGGCACGCTGTTGCGCGAGCCGCTCGGCAGCGGCACGCTCTTGGTGCGCACCACGCCGTTTGAGCGCTTGAACGCCGATTTCGGCGCGCGCCATGATATCAGCACTAATCCTGCCCTGCCGTTCGGCTGGGCATGTACAAGCCGCGCCAACCGACCGAACGAGCCACAAGGCAGCTTTGGGCGCAATTTGTTCGAGCAGCAAGTGGTCTTGACCATGCAGCGGCTCGGTCAAGGCTTAGATCACGCCGAGACCAGCTGTCAATACACTTTCAGCGAAGATGATAGCATCCTGCTGACCATTCCGCGCCGTAGCCTGAGCGCTTACGACTCGCTGCATATCCGCGCGCGCGTGCGCATTCGCAGCCAAGATGTGACCACGTGCGGCATTCAAGGCTCAGAGTGTCCTGTCATGATCCAGCTCGACTATCTGGGCGAGAACAACGCGCCTGAGAGTCCGCAAGTGTGGCGGCATGGCTTCTACACATTGCGTCCGCCGACTGACGAGAATCCAACCATTTGCGATACTTGCCTGCAAGAGCATGAGAAGATCAATCCTGATACGTGGTACATCTACGACTCAGGCGATCTGTTCAAGCTCTTGGCAGGCGCACGCAAGCCTGAGAGCATCCTCAGATTGCGCGTCTACGCTTCAGGACACGCTTACGAGTCCATCATCGCCAATCTGCATGTGATAGGCGGACGCCGAGCGCAGTGAAGCTAGACGCCAAGCGCGCCGAGCGCCAATCCGATCGCCAGCGCGGTCGGCGCGCTGACGAACTCGCCTGCCAGCCAGCGGCGCTTGACCTCGGCAAGCGGCAACAGATGTACGCTCATCTCGCCAACATCACCTGAGTTAGACGACGCCACAATGCGCGCCTCGCGCGCTAAGAAGATATGCGCCCAGCCGCAATCGCGATTGGCATCCATCACGTAGCGTCCCAAGAATTGCCAATGTTCCGCCACGGCGCCGCCTTCTTCCAAAAGCTCGCGCGCTGCTGCCGCTTGTGGCGTCTCATCTGCCTCAAGATGTCCTGCTGAGAGCTCCAGCAAATAATCGCCGACCACTTGCCGATATTGCCGCACGAACAGCACGTCGCCATCTGCCGTGAGCGGAAAAGTGACCACAAACGGCGGCAATTCCACTTGCAGCCAATTAGTGATCACGCGACCGTCGGGCAGGCGGAAGTCGAGATCGTAGGCGCGCGCAAATGGCGAGCGATCTGCCACAAGGCGCTTATCAAGCACTTGCCAGCGATGATCGGTCATAGGTCAATAACGTCCGCCGCGCGGTCGAGTTGGCGGCACATTGCGCCCTTGTCCGCTGATGCCGCCACGCCGCATCAGATTGCCGCCTTCGCGGCGCGCGCGCTGCACATCGGATTCGTGCTTGAGCAGGACGGTGAGCGTGTTCTCAAGCGTCTGCTCATCCAGCGAGTCGGCGTTGAGCATCACGAGCGCCTTCGCCCAATCGAGCGTCTCCGCCACGCTCGGATGCTTTTTCAAGTCCATCTGGCGCAAGTTCTGGACGACATCCACCACTTGCTGCGCAATGCGCGCGTTCAGCTGTGGCACGCGCATCCGCACGATGCTCAGCTCTTCCTCGTGATCGGGATAGTTGATCGAGAGGTACAAGCAGCGCCGCTTGAGCGCCTCTGAAAGCTCGCGCGTGTTGTTGCTGGTCAAAATCACCATCGGCTGATGTCTGGCGGTCAGCGTGCCTAGCTCAGGGATGGAGACCTGAAAGTCGCTGAGGACTTCCAACAAAAATGCCTCGAATTCCGCATCGGCGCGGTCAATTTCGTCAATCAAAAGCAAGGCAGGTTCGGGCGAGATGATCGCGTCCAGCAGCGGACGCGGCAGCAGGAATCGATCCGAGAAGAACACATTTTCCTCAGCGGCAAGCCGATCGGCAGCCTCAGCCAGAGTGGCGGCGTCGCGCAGCAGGTCTTGCAGTTTATCGCGCAGCAGCTGCGTGTAGAGCATCTGCTTGGCGTATTCCCACTCGTAGAGCGCTTTCTTCTCATCCAAGCCTTCGTAGCACTGCAGGCGGATCAGACGGCGATTGGTCGCTTTTGCCCAAGCCTTGCCAAGCTCGGTCTTGCCGACGCCAGCAGGACCTTCAGAGAGGACGGGCTTGCCGAGCTTCTCTGCTAGGAAAAGCACTGTGGCAATTTCATCAGAAGCGATGTACTGCTGCTGCCCTAGCGCAGTGATCACCGCGCGCGTGTCGTTAAACATAGAGTCTCCTGTTCAAGCTCTCGGAATGTGGCACAGGCAAACAATCACTCGCATCGAATTGCCGCCCAGTGAGGAAGACATGCCTTTTGCGTATCGCCCGTCTATAGCTGAAATTGTAGCACGGATCGTGAAAAGGCGGCAAAAGACGAAGACGCGGCAGGCAAAAAGCATCGGAGCAACGCCGTGCGCTGCTCCGATGCAAACATCAGGATGAAAGGCTCACTTGGCGTACCTGTACACGATGGTCTGTCCCGCTGCGTTGGCGCGATATTCCATAGTCGTAGGACTGACGCACACGAACGTGACATCCGCGCCACCGCTTGCGGCGGAAGAAGGCAAGAATTGGCGCAGTATGTCGCTGAAATCTTGTCTGCCGATGCCAACGATACGCATTTCTGCGCGTGGCGTGCCGATCAGCTTCGCCTGACCGCCAGCGAATCTGTATTTGCCGCCGCCAAGGTCTGCGAAGGCTATTGTCCCTGCATATACCGCGCCATCTATCTGCACTTGCACTTTCCCGTTATCGGGCGCGTTGAACTCCACTCTGAGTCCGTCAAAGCGGAATGTGTGAAACCCTGAGTTAGTGATGCTTATTCCGCTATCGCCAAAAGAAATCACGCGCCCTTCGCTGGGATTGGAAATGCCGGGCCAGCTGACGAGCTTCCAATCGCCAACCAAACAGGAAGGCGGCGGCGCGCCAGGCGTGCAGTTAAAGCCTGTTATCTCGACCTGAAGCGAATCGCTGCCGCCGTCAAATTTGAACTTTCCTCGCGAGATGATCAACGGGAATTCCGTGACGCCGCAAAAACTGATCGTCTCGCCATCGGCGACTTGGCTGAGCGTGTAAGGCGAGTAAGCAGCCTCATCATTGGCGGTTTGCCCTGTAATTTTGACTGCAATGCCGCTGACATTTGGCGCAGTGATTTTTATGAGATAGGGCGTGAAAGCATACGTATCTGAAGGCAGACTGAGCGCGGTCGGCAAGGCATCAACCACTTGAGTGAAATCAGCTTTGTAGAGACGGGACGGCGACGGTTGATAGGGAATGGCGCCATGCGCCATCAGCCTGCCGTAGGTGGCGAACACGCTATTGACGTCGGGCAGCCGCTCCAAACCTCAACGGCGTTATCAGGGTTGCGCAGCAACTGTTTGAGGAATTCCATCGCACGAGTTATGTTGGTGTGCCGCTCAAGCGCGTGCCAGAAGTACATCGCGTCATATGAGTAGTTCTCGTTCGTCAAACTCTCGCCCAGATTGTTGATGAACTTAGATTGCCAAGCGTTGACCTCAGGCGAGACATCAAGTTCAGGATATACCTTCTGCGCCAACCACTCAGCACTTCCCTCGATCCACCACGCCCGCTCTTTCTTACCGAGCAGCGGTGGGTCTTCGCGCATGAGGAAGCCTTGATAGCAATGCACGAATTCATGGGCGACTGTGATGGCAAGACTGGCGTCGCTCTGGTTGCCTGGCACGTTATAGATAGTGATGCTGCAGACTGTTTCAGAGTTTCTGCGGTTAGTGTTAGGCGCTGGGACATCCACAGTGAGCTTGCCAGCTTCGCCAAGAACACCAGCTCCGTCCGAATGCTGCGTCTTCACGAATTCGGCGAATATCTTCATAGGCGTGGGACCGAACAAGCTCTCGTAGATTGCTTCAGCGCGTGTGAGCGCCGTGCGCAGCATGTCGGGATTGCCGCTGAACTGATTCATTTGACTCGGGTGAGCGACAATGACCTGCTTGCCTGAGATGTTGTAACTCGTCACTGTCAGGTCGTCGCCTTGCGCCAAGCTGAGCGTGGCAGGAAAAAGAAAAGCCGAAAAGACAAGCCAAACAGACAATAATCGCATCCAATGACGCATGTCGGACTCCTAGAAGCCTACAAGACGGCACACGTCATCAGTGTAGCAGACCTTGAACAGGCGCAAAAGTAGCGAAAATTCTAACGAGTTGCCATAGTCGCAAACTCTCAAGCCGCTCTGCGCCTTTCGCCGTGCGGCAAAAGTGCGGTATGCTCAAGCGCCATAAGACGTTGAGGCAAAGAATCAACACATGAGGAGCTTTTCCTGAGCGATGGGCAAAATTCACGATGTGGTGGTGAAAAAATTGGTGACGCATTGCGACGATCGCGGCTATCTGCGCGAGATTTTGCGCGATGACGACGGCTTGCTGCGCCAATTCGGTCAGGTCACCATCACCAAGACCTATCCAAACGTCATCAAGGCGTTTCACTGGCATCGGCATCAGGATGATATCTGGTATGTGGCGAGCGGCATGGCGCGCGTGGTGATGTACGACCGCCGCCCTGAGTCGCCCACTTACCGCGAAACGATGGTCGTGTACGCCGGCGACGAGAATCCCGTCTCAATCCTGATCCCTTGCGGCATAGCGCACGGCTACCAAGTGCTTGGCAATCAGCCTGTGCTGCTCGTCTACACGGTCACGCACAGCTACAACGCGGCAGCGCCTGACGAAGAGCGCATTCCGTTCGACGATCCTGAGATCGGCTTCGATTGGTCAATCAAGAATCGCTAGGACGGCGGCAGCGCGGCGCACGACCTCAGCGTGGAAAGGCGAGAGCGGCGGCAATTCCTCGTGCAAGGCGAACCAGCGGTATGCTAACAGCTCGCGGCTGAGCCGAATCGGCTGATCGGGCGCGCTCAGCCGACACAAATAGCCGATATCCAGATGGTGCGGCAACAAGTGCGACTTGGCGACGATCAGCGGCTGCACAATTTCCACGCGCAGCGCGGTCTCTTCAAGCAACTCGCGGCGGACGGTCTGATCGGGCGTCTCGCCGCGATTCATGCCGCCGCCGGGCAATCCCCAAGGCGTCAGCGGATGAAAGACATGCTCGACGAGCAGGAGCTGCCCTTCGGCGTTGAAAACTGCGCCGACTGCGCCGACGGTCACGTGCGCGTGGAAGGGTCGCAACAGGCGCAGCGGAATGTGAACCAGCCATGGCGCGCGGCGCAGTAGGTTAGCGAAGCGACGCGACGTCATGCGTTAGACTTTGGATCGACCGTCGTCCGTTGCATGTTCGGTATGTTCTGCGTCATGCCTTGCCGCAAGCCGAAAGTCAAGGTGATCTTGCCGACGCGAACCTTATCGCCTGGATACATCACGCGCTTCTCGCCGACGCGCACGATGCTATCGTTCAGGTAAGCAGGATTGTGTTCAGCCAAGCTCTCGATGAAAAACTGCCCTTGACTCTCAGTGACTCGCGCGTGGTAGCGCGAGACGCTTTTGGCATCCTCGTAGCTCTCTAGGTTGACCGCCAAAAGCTCGCGGCTGGCAGGATTGCTGTGATCAGGACGACCGATGATGGCAGGCTGAAAGGTGATATCAAAAATCTCACCGCGCGAGTCTTCGCGGAAGTAAGGGCGCTTGCTGGTGCTGAGCATGATGCGCGAGGCGTTGCCGCCTAGCGCTGCTTCACGGCGCACGGCGCGGCGCTCGCGGCTGAAGAGCAGGCGCTCGCCTGTTTTGATGCCTTGCTGCTCTAGCGTTTTTTCAGGATCGAGCAATCTGCCGTTGCTCTCAACGCGCAGCACGTAGAGCGCATCTTCGGGCAAGTTGAACTCTTTGATCGTCTCTTCGATCAGCGTGCGCACGGGCAGATTTTCGCGCACTGAGGCTTCTTGCTCAGGCGAATCGAACAGATCGGATGAGATGGTCACAACCAGACGAGTCATCTTCCTCGCTCTCTCCAGTCATCTCTCAGCACAAACAACGCAAAAGCTGCCTGCCCTACGCCTGCGCGCAGAGCAGGCACACACGCGATCAATCGCCGCTGCGCGGCTCGGCAGCCGCCTCAGGCGCCGCAGGCGACACCTGTGCGCCGTTGCCGCCATCGCCGCCGGCTGCGGCAGCCGCTGCGCGCTTGCGCGCCTCCGCCTCTGCTTTGCGCCGATCGATCTCCTCTTGGCTCAGCTTGACAGGCACAGGCTTCGGCGCGACGGTCGCCATAGCCGCCAGCTCTTTCTCCAGCGCCTCAATGCTCTTTTGAGCCGTCTCCACGCTTTCAGCAGAGGCTGCGCGCTCTTTCTCTAGCTGCTTCAAGTCCACATCAGGCGCTTGGGCAGCGCGGCGCGCCAGCTCATCGGCTGTGATGGCGAGATTAGCGGCGACTTGAGCAAGCGAAGCTGCCACAGGCTGCATTGACACTTCCTGACGCAGCTCTGGCACAAGATCGGCGAGCCAGCGCGCGCGCGTCGGATACTTGGCGCAGATGCGCTCGACCCAGCGATCTAGCGCTTCTTCCATCGTGGCGTCGGCATCGTCCTGCGGCGTGGCGACCTGCATCAGGATCGCGCGGTTGCTGCGCACGATGTAGCCGCGTCCGGGCGGGAATTCCTCAGTGCTGGTGCGCAGGCGCGCGCCGAGCGAGTTCGCCGACTCGCCGCTATCCAAGCCGAGCGCAAAGCGCGACTCGAGCGCGCGCCGCAGGAAATCGTCCTGACCGCGCATGATGCTCGACGAGCCGCACAGCACGGCGTGGAAGCCATCCGGTCCGTACTTGTTCGCCATGACGGCGAGGTCGCTCAGCTGGCTGCCGCGTCCGAAGGCGCTGCCGAAGTCGTCGTAGTTATCGGCGATGAAGAATACCTCGCGGCGCGGATGCCCTTGCCGCTGCTCTTCAGGCGTCTCGAACTCGACGCGCAAGTTGGCGATGACCTGCGCCATTTCCTCAGGCGTGGAGACGGTCGCCACGACGTGCGGCAGCTCTGCCAGCGTGTGCTTGCTCTGCCTGCCGCCATAGCGGAACAGCCGTTGGCGCAAGTCCACCAGCACGATCATGACCTGCGCAGGATCGTAAAGCGCAGCCGTCGCCAGTGTCCAAGTGCGCAGCGCTGTGGTCTTGCCGCTGAGCGGCGGACCGATGATCACGAAGTGCGGACCGCGCGCTTGCAGGTCGAAAGCGGCAGGCTCAAGATTGGTGTCTTCAATGCCGAGCAAGGTCTCGACGGCGCTGCTGCGCGCGCGCTCGGGCAGCACTGTGCTGAGCGGAATCACCTTGCGCAGGATGTCAATGCCGCTCGGGCGCGGACGCCCTGCCCAAGCCTGCGCCATCCGCTCGACCAACTGCGCCAATTTCTTGGTGTCATCCAACTTGTGGACTTCTTGGTCGTCTTGGGTCAGGCTGATCGGCACGGCGATCTGCATCTCAAGCACTTGCTTGTTGCGGATCACAAAGCCGCGACCAGGGTCTTGCGGCACGCCTTGCACGCGCCCGATGATGTTCATGTAATCGGCTGCGTCGTTCAGCTTGAGCGCATAACGCTCAGTGAACAGATTGAAGAGCTTGGTGGTGAAGACGCCTGAGCTATCGGCAGTGATGACGAAGTGAACGCCGTTGGCGCGTCCGTCGCGGATGATGCTGATTAGATCGGGCAGGAGCGGCTCGTAGTTCTCGCGGAACTCGGCGAAGTTATCAATCACGATCAGCATGGCAGGGATGATCCGATCGGGATTGGCGGCGTTGTAATCGAACAGATTGTCTGCGCGCGCCTTGCTCAGGATGTCGCGGCGGCGCTCGATCTCGCTGGCGGCGCGCCGCAACAGACGCTGAATGCGCTCATCTTCGCCCGAGTTGATGGTCGGCGCGCTGACGTGCGGCAGGTCGCTCAGGACGTTCAGACCTTTGCCGCCTAGGTCTAGGATGTACACATTCAGCTCTTCGGGCGAGTGCGTGGCTGCCAACGCCATGATCAACGTGCGCAGCATGAAGGTCTTGCCCATGCCTGAAGCGCCGATCACTACAGCGTGACCTTTGGTCAGGTCGAGCTGAAGCGTCATTTGTGCGGCTTCGAGCGGATTGTCGATCAAGCCGATGTTGGCGCGCATGGCGTCTTTCTTCCAGTCAATGCCGCGCCAAGCGCCGCGCCCTTCGCGCCAATCAATCATGGCAGGGCTGAGCGGCAAGAGCGGATTCGGCTTGCGCTCGCCTTCCAAGCCTGTCTGATCGAGCGTCAGGCGCGTCGGCAGCGGATCGGGATACGGCTTGGGCTGCGGCTTGACGTCGTCGTTCTCTTCAGCCAAGCGCTTCATGATCGCGGTCAGCACGTTGGAGAGGAACAGTTCATCGGCGTCGTCCTTGCCTTCGCGCTCTTTGGCGAGGAACTCGGGCAGCGGACCGTTGTACGGACCGCCGGCGCGCGCCACTTGCATCAGCTCAAGGTTATCGTTGCCGACCTGCAAGAAGGCGCGACCGGGAATGTTATTGGGCAGGAAGGCGGCGTCGCCGCGTTTGAGCAGCTCCTTCGAGTCATCAGCGGTCTCCACGCGCAGGCAGATGCGCCATTTGATGTTGGAACGCATTTGATCGGTCACCACGCCTGCCGGACGCTGCGTCGCCAAGATCAGACACACGCCAAGCGCACGTCCTAAGCGCGTGATCGAGTCGAGGCTGCCCTTGAACTCAGGATTCTCCTTGACCATCTCAGCGAACTCGTCCACGATCACGAAGAGGAACGGGAACGGCTCGCGGCGTTCGTGCAGGTTGCGCGCGCGGTAGTCTACAATGTGTTTGGTCTGCGTGACGGCGAGCAAGGCTGAGCGACGATTCATCTCAGCCTTCATGGCAGTGAACGTGCGCGCGCCTGCCAAGCCTTGCAAGTTGGTGACGATATCTACGGCGTGCGGCAAGCCTTTGAACGGATCGAAAGCGCTACCGCCTTTGTAATCCGCTAGGATGAAATTGACCACGCTCGGATCGTAGCGCATGGCGAGCCCTGCCACGACTGTCAGCAGCAGCTCAGACTTACCAGAGCCTGTTGTGCCTGCGACCATGCCATGCACGCCGTCAATCTGCTGATCGAAGATCAGCGAGCGGACTTTGTTGCCCGTCACCAAGCCGACCGGCGCCTTGAGCCATTGAGCGTTGCTCGCTTTGCGGCTCTCGCGCCACCAGTCTAGGATCGGGAAATCCGTGACGGACTTGTACTCGCGCTTATCGAGGAACTCGAAGAGCTGCATCAGCGAGAGCTGACGGACGAGATCAACGCTTTGCGGCACAGGACCTTCGCCCCAAGCTGCTTTCATGGTCTCGACGACGCGCGAGAGCTTCTTCAGCACGTCCAGACCGTCTTTCGCTTCCGCCTCGCTGACGCTGAGCGGCTGCGCCACTTGCATCTCGAGCGGCTCGTTCTCCACAGGCACGAAGCCGCGTCCGGGAATATCGGGTAGGTTCGGCATGTTGCGCCCGACGATCAGCGAGTACTCTGTGGAGTCGGTCAGCTTGAAGGCGAGCCGCATGGCGAACATATTGTAGAGCTTGCTGGGCAACGCGCCGACCTGTTGCGTGGTCACGATGAAGTGAATGCCGTTGGCGCGCGCGTCGCGCACGATGGCGGTCAGCTCAGGCAGCAGGTTCTCGTAGTTCTCGCGGAACTCGGCGAAGTTGTCGATCATCACCAAGATAGCGGGCAGGGCGCGGTCAGGATACTGGGCGTTGAAAATGGCGAGGTCTTCGGCGCGCGCCTGGCTGAGCAACGCCTTGCGCTGCTCCAGCTCATCCGAGAGACGCCGCAAGAGCGCTGAGACGCGATCATCTTCTGAGGGATAGATCGAACAGGCAACGTGCGGCAAGTCCAGCAGCACATCCAGACCTTTGCCGCCGAAGTCCATCATGTAAATGTGCAGCTCTTTTGGCGAGTGAGTCGCCGCGAGCGCCATCGCCACTGTGCGCAGCAGCACGGTCTTGCCTGTGCCGCTGGCGCCAACTGCCACCACATGCCCGCGATTGAAGTTGAGCGTCAGGGCGAGCTGCTCAGCGCGCGCAGGATTATCTATCAAGCCGACTGCAGCGCGCATACCGTTGCGCGCCCAATCAATACCGCGCCAAGCGCCGCGTCCGCTCATCCAGTCCGCCATGGCGCGGCTGAGCGGCATGAGCGGATTATCCTCGAAATCTTTCTCCAGACGTTGCTGATCGAGCGTGAGCAAGCGCGGCAGCGGATCGGGATACGGCTTCTTCTGCTCGACCACGTCAGGATTGGTGTCCATCAAATGGCGCATCATGTAAGACAGCACGTCAGTGAGCGCCGGCGTATCGCCTGCGTACTTGTCCTGCAGATAGTCGGGCAGCGGACCGCTGTACGGACCGCCTGCGCGCGCCACTTGCATCAGCTCGATGTTATCGTTGCCAACTTGGATATAGCCGCGACCAGGCACTGTGTTCGGCAAGTAGGCGGCGTCTTCGCGCTTGAGCAGCTCACGCGAGTCGGCGCCGGTTTCCACGCGCAGGCAGACGCGCCATTTCATGTTCGAGCGCATCTGGTCGGTCACCACGCCTGCTGGACGCTGCGTCGCCAAGATCAGGAACAAGCCGAGCGCGCGTCCCAAGCGCGTGATCGAGTCCAAGTTGCCTTTGAACTCAGGATTCTCCTTGACCATCTCAGCGAACTCATCCACGATCACGAACAGGAATGGGAACGGCTCGCGCGTCTCATGCAGGTTCTTCTGGCGATACTCCACGATATGCTTGGTGGAAGTGACCGCCAAAAGCGCTGAGCGGCGATTCATCTCGGCGCGCATGGCTGTGAAGGTGCGCGCGCCTGCCATACCTTGCAAGTTGGTGACAATATCCACCGCGTGCGGCAATGCCTCAACAGGCGTGAAAGCGCTGCCGCCTTTGTAGTCCGCCAAGATGAAGTTGACCACGCTCGGATCGTAGCGCATGGCGATGCCGGCGACCAAAGTCAGCAGCAGCTCAGATTTACCGGAGCCTGTGGTGCCTGCCACCATGCCATGCACGCCGTCCACGTTTTGATCGAAGACAATCGAGCGGACTTTGTTGCCCGTCACCAGACCGATCGGACCTTTGATCCATTCAGCGCGGCTGGCTTTGCGGCTCTCGCGCCACCAGTCTAGGATCGGGAAGTCCATCACGGTCTTGTAGTCGCGCTTATCGAGCAGCTCGAAGAGTTCCATCAGCGAGAGCGCCTTGACCAAGTCCACGCTCTGCGGACGCGGACGGTCGCCCCAGGCTTTGTTCATGCGCTCCACCAGAGTTGCCAGCTTCTTGGTGTTATCCAAGCCCGCTTGCTCGTCTTCCACTGTCAAGGTGAGCGGCAGCGCGATCTGCATCTCCAGCGCTTCGCCTTCATACTGAATGAAGCCGCGTCCGCCGATCTCAGGCAGCTGCGAGCCGACGCGCCCGACAACGCCTTGATATTCGCTCACATCGGGCAGACGGAAGGTCATGCGCTCGGTGATCATGTTGAACATCTTGTTCGGAATGGCGCTGGGCTGCTGTGATGTGAAGATGAAATAGACGCCGTTGGCGCGTCCATCGCGCAGGTAGGTAGTCAGCTCGGGCAGCAGCGATTCATAGGACTCGCGCAGCTCCATGAAGTTATCAACGACCACCAGCATGGCAGGCACAGGTTTATTAGGATGCGCGGCGTTGTATTCAGCGATGTTATCCGTGCGCGTCTGGCTGAGCAGCGCCTTGCGTTGCTCTAGCTCATCTTGAATGCGCCGCATGATCGCCGTCACGCGCTCATCTTGGCTGGGCAGCGCGTAGGAAGCGACGTGCGGCAGATCGCGCACCACATCCAGACCTTTGCCGCCGAAATCTAGGATGTAAATGTGCAGCTCAGCAGGCGAGTGCGTGGCTGCTAGCGAAGTGATCAGCGTGCGCAGCAGGAACGTTTTGCCCCAGCCGCTGCCGCCGAACACAGCCACATGACCGCGATTGAAGTCCACTGTGAGCGGCAACTGCTCCGCATTGGCAGGATTATCGATCAAGCCGATGCGCGCGCGCATGGCAAGCTCGCGCCAGTCAATCGGATTGCGCCAGTCAGGCTCTTCATCTTCCATCCACTCGATCACGGCGCCGTTGAGCGGCAGGTTTGGATTCGGCTTGATATCGCCGGGCAGCCGTTCCATATCGAGCGCCAGCTTGACGGGCAGCGGATCGGGCCACGGCTTCTTCTGCGGCACGACGTCGTCGTTCTCAGCGGCAAGGCGCGCCATCAGCGCAATCAGCAAGTCGGAGATGGTCGGCACTTCGGCGGCGGCGCTGCGCGCCTGCGCGGCTGCCACATCAACCATGCCCGAGCGCTCTGTGCGCGTGCGCCAAATGACGGCAGGCTCGGTCGTCTCTTGGTCGCCTGTGTACGGCGCGCCTGCGCGTGCCAATTGCAAGAGCTCCACGTTCTCGTTGCCGACCTGCAAATAGCCGCGACCGGGAATATTGTTGGGCAGGAAGGCAGCGTCCGAGCGCTTGAGCAGCTCGCGCGAGTCTTCCGCCGTCTCCACGCGCAGGCAGATGCGCCATTTGATGTTGGAGCGCATTTGGTCGGTCACCACGCCTGCCGGACGCTGCGTCGCCAAGATCAGAGAGACGCCGAGCGCGCGTCCCAAGCGCGTGATCGAGTCGAGATAGCCTTTGAAGTCAGGATTTTCCTTGACCATCTCGGCGAACTCGTCCACGATGATGAACAGGAATGGAAACGGCTCGCGCGTCTCGTGCAAATTCTTCTGACGGTAGTGGACGATGTGCTTGGTGTTCGTATCCGCCAGCATCTTGCTGCGCCGATTCATCTCAGCTTTGGTGGCAGTGAACGTGCGCACGCCTGCCAAGCCGTTCAAGCTGCTGACCACGTCCACAGCGTGCGGCAACGGCTTGAACGGATCGAACGCCGTGCCGCCTTTATAGTCCGCCAGCACAAAATTGACCACGCTCGGATCATAGCGCATCGCCAAGCCGACCACGATGGTGATCAGCAGTTCCGATTTACCAGAGCCTGTCGTGCCTGCGATCATGCCATGCACGCCGTCCACATCGGCGGCGTAGGTCAGCGAGCGCACTTTATTGCCCGCCATCAAGCCGATTGGCACGCGCAGCCACTCAGCCTTCTCAGGTTTGCGGCTCTCGCGCCACCATTGCAGCAAGGGGAAAGCGTTAGGTCGGTCGTAGTTCTTGTTATCGAGGATGCTGAACAGCTCCAGCAAGTTGACGGACGTCGCCACATCCGCGCCGAAGGTAGCGCGCACCATCTTAGAAGCGAGCTTGCGGGCGAATCGGTCATCGGCGTTGCGCTCGCTGATCGTGTCAGCAATGCCGTCATAGCGCATTGAATTCAAGCCGATCTCTGCATAGCGGAAGACGGGCATCTCATTGACGACTTCCATCTCGATGATGGCGCGGCACTCGCTAGGAATCTGCTCGCGCTCAGGCACGACGAAGATGACGGCAGCGCCAAGCTGCGCGCCGCGCGTGAGCAAGAGCGCCACAGCGGCTTCCGTGCTGAGGCTGTGCAAGGGCGAATCTTGGGCTTGGGAAAGCGCGTCAATCACCACGACCAAGAATGGCAAGGTCACATCGCCCGCGTCTTCATCTTCAGCGCGCAAAGCGCGACGCTGCAGCTCATTTTGCAGCATATCCCACATGCGGCGCGTCTTGCGCGGCTCAAAGGCGAGCAGATCGCCCTTGCCCGACTCGTTGCGACTTGTATTGCAATGCGGCAACCAACGCGCCCAATCCCAGTCTTTCTGACGGTCGCTGGCGCCGATCACATACAGGCGTGTATCGTTAGGCGAGTGGAAAGCCGTGTAACTGACCAGCATAGCGCGCACAAAATCGCTGGTGCGCGCGATATCAGCGCCTGCCACGCCGATTGCGTAACGCCCGACGGAAGGAATCTTGATGCCGAGCGCCGTGCCTTTGCTATCCAGCGAGCTAGGATCGTCATCGCCTAAGCGCGGACGCAAGGTGATCGTGATTGGAATGTTGTGGACGATTTGAGAGTCTTCTGCCAAGCGCTGTGCATCGGGCATTTGCGGCGCCGTGGCATCTTGTGCATCAATTCGGTAGACGACCGTCGAAGGCATCGATCCCATGCCAAGGCGGATGGCGCCGAAGTCGTTGTCGTCCACACGGCGTTCCCACAGGCGCGATTCATCAGCGCCTTCGCCGCCGCCGACCATCGCCATGATGGTGTCCATATCGGGATTATTGTGCAGGTAGAAGGCGCGTTGCTTGTCGTGCGAAGCCATCATCTGGCGGCGCATCTCGATCAGCAGGCGCGCATACGCTTCGCGGCGCTCTTTATCAATGCGGCGCTCGCGCAGCCACTGGACGACGGCTAAAATGCTCGTCGCCATGACGGAGAGCGCCATCGGCAGCACGAAAAGTGCATTGCCGCCGCGTCCGCCTGTGCTGCTGACCAACACATAGCCCAGAATCGTGATGAGCGGAATGGCGACAGTGATGAGCATTTGCTGGGCAGAGGTGTTGGCAGGGACGGGCGGTTGTGGAATGTCTATCTCGCCAGAAGGCAGCTCTGGCTGAATGCGCGGTGGACGGTTAATATACTCAGGCATTAGCAGCTTCTCCCAAACGTCTGCGCACAGCTTGACACAAGATGGATTCGACAACAGGGCATTTGCGATGCATAATTAGGTAGCCTATTATGCCGCGTTTAGGATCATTTTGTCAAACAGTTTTTTCAAGCTGAGCGCCAAATGGCGGATTTCTCAGCGGCTGGGCATACTTGAGGCGAGTGTAGCTGAAGGCGAGGTGAGAAGACTATGAAACGCTACTGTCCGAAGAGTGAGACGATCACGCCGATGTTCAGCGTGTGGGGCTCGGCGCATGTCTCGGAAGCGGGCGAGCTTTCCGTCATCTTCGATTACGGCGACTGTCTGGGCGATATTGAAGTCACGCGCTTGGTGCGCGTGATGAAGACGAGCGCGTTGTACGAGGCGCGCCGCAGGGAGCGGAATAAGCCTGTCCCACTCTTGCTCAAAGTGGCGCACAACGGCTGCGAGGAAATGATCAAGCGCGAGGCGATCTTGATGGCAAAGCTGACCGAGCTGGGCGGTCATCCGATGTTGCCCGTCCTGCAATCGCCATATCTGGTCGGCGATGCGAACGCCAAGCAGCGTCCTTACGGCAAGGTCGCCTTTGGCAACGAGACGAAGTATTACATCGTGTACCAACACGCCGAAGGCGAATTCCTGCGCGACGTGCTGTTGAAAAATCCGCAGCCTTGGTATTTGCACGCCGCATGGCTGACCATCAGCATGGCGGATGTAGTGGCGTTCATCCATCACAAAGTGCAGCACTTGGTGCTGAATCTGAGCCCTGACACGATCATGATCCGCTACGACCGCGACGGCATCCCGCGTCCGCTTTTGATGGATTTGAGCCTTGCCACGCGCCCTGAGACAATTGATTTTGACGAGCTGGAGCGCTACAGCATGGCGGCTTACATCGCGCCTGAGCTGCTCATAGACCGTGAGAAAGGGCAGTACGGCGCTCAGACAGACGTCTACGGTTTAGGTGTGTTGCTCTACGAGATGCTCAAAGGACGTCCGCCTTACATCTACCGTTTGCGCCGTCCTGAGGACGTGCGCCAAGAAGTGCGCACGCTGCCCATTCCGCCGCTTGACCGCACTGACCTGAGCGGCGACGTCAACATGATCGTGACGCAAGCGATTGATAAATCGCCAACGCGCCGTCACAAGGATGTGCGCACTTTTGCAAAGGAGCTGCGCTCGCGCTTTGGCGAAGTGCCTGCTGAGCGCAAAGGCTTGCGCATCCCGCGCCAATTGATAGCGGCAGGCGTGGCGATCATCTTCTTGATTGTAGGCTGGCTGTTCTTCGTTGCTACCTTGCAGGCAGGCGCCTAGGCTCAATCTGCCAGACCAAGCTCGCTCAGGCGCAGCTTGGCGTCTTTCTCAGGCACTTCGAAGCGCGCGCTGATGTTGAGCGAGGTGCGTTGCGCGTCAGGTATTTCTTGCAGCATTGCGCGCGGCATGACGATCGCGCGCGCCAAGGCGCGCAACGCATCGTTGTCATCGGCATAGCCTGCCAAGCCGCGCTCGGCGCCCCATGCGCAGCGGCAGATATGCCGCGCCAGCAAGCGCGCGATGGACATGCGCGGACTGAACGGCTGATCGACGCTGATGAAAGAGAGCGAAAGTTCGCTCAGGTTTACTTCACGCCACATGTTCGGACGCGGACGTTGCAAGATCAGCTCTAGCGGCACAGGCGGACGCGCCACATCGAACGCGCTCAGCAGATCGGTCACTACGCGCTCGAACAGCGCGAGAGTCTCAGGCGTCGGTTCGCTCATGCGGCATCGCTCCAAAGCTAAGCGCTAGAGCGCTCGAAGAACCATAGCAAAGTATTGCCGTATTTACGCTCATCTATAGGCTGCAAATTTTGCAAGTCCACTGCCTGCCGTTCTTGCGGATCGATCTGCACAATCGCCCAGCCGTCCAAGCACAGATGCTCGATATTCTCGTCCAACAGCCGCAGCGTCTCCAGCCATAAGCCGCAATACTGCGGCGGCGCGATGTAGATCAGCTCAAAGCACGCGCTCGGCGCCGCGCGCAGATAGTCGCGCACATCGGCGCGCACAACTTCGGCGAAGCTATCCAAGCCGACGTGCAGCAAATTCGCCTTGATGGTCTGCACAGCGAGCTTGGCGTTCTCGACGAAGGTCGCGTGCGCCGCGCCGCGACTGAGCGCCTCGATGCCGACACTGCCCGTGCCTGCGTATAGATCGAGGAAGTTAGCGTCTACGACGCGCTCGCCAAGAATGCTGAAGAGCGCCTCTTTGACGCGATCCATGATCGGTCGCGTGCCTTCGCTCGGCACGAGCTTCAGTTTGCGCCCTTTGGCAATGCCGCCGATGACACGAATAGGCATGGCTCAGTTCAAACAGTCAATGTCGTCTCAACCGCTTGGCGCACGGCGCGAATGTTGGCGAGCGGCGTCGTGATCGGCATGACGCAACCTGTGGAAAGGATGAAGCGTCTGCCGTCCGTCTGCTCAATCGCCTCGCGCGCCATCGCGCGTATCTCAACAGGCGTGCCATTGTGCAACGGACTCCACTGTCCAATGCCGCCGCAGACCGCGCCGCGAAACTTCAGCTTGCCATCGGCAAGCGTTGTGCTGCTGCTGCGATCATGCCAATTGACGACCTGCACAGGATATTCTGTGAACAAATCCACCATTGGCGAATCGCCGTGAATGTGCAAGATGTTCAGCCACCACGCGCTCGGCAAGGCTTCCAAGATGCGCAGATCATAAGGCTGCCCGAACTCGCGATACTCAGCCGCGCTCAAGTGCGCGTAATCCGCCAGCTGTGCCGCGTAGAAAATACCGCTCGGCTTGGTGTGCTGAATCGCTTCGATGAAGCGCAAGGTGCTTTCGGTCAGCGTATTCAGCCCTGTGCGCAGTCGCTCAGGTGCGCTGCGCAAGTGTAGGATCAGCGTCTCCAAGCCTGCCAAATTCTTGGCTTGCGCCAACGGACTGTAGATCGTCATCACGTAAGGCGTCTCTGAGTCGCCAAGCGCTTCTTTGAGCAGACGCAGCGTGGTCACCTGCGCCGAGAGCGCGCCGCGCGTCGGATCGAGCGGACGCAAATCGAGCCAATCTGCCGAGCGCCGCACGACGCGCCGCGTGTAGCGATTCGTGCCTTCGAGCGAGCCGATCCACTCATCTTGCGCGCCGTAATCGAGCAGACAGTAGCTGCTGGCAGGCGTCACCTTGATGAAATCCCAGTCGTATTGGCGCTGGAAGCTGAGCAGCGACTCGACGAAATCCGGCGGACGCTGATCGTCAACGGGAAAATGCCGCCACAGCGCCACTGGCACGCGGTCGGGCAGTTCGCCGCTGATGGCGCGTTCAAGCCGTGCGCGCTTGCTCATAGTCAGCTCAACGTCGCAAGGTGCTGATCGACCATGCGCAGCAGCATCTGGAAGCGCGCTGTGTCGTCGCTCGTCTGCTTAGCGCGCTCAGCTTCAATGTATTGACGCACTTTTTGGAACTGCTCACGCGCTTTATCGTGCTGTTTGGCAGCTTTGTAAGCCAGCGCCAAGCCGTAGTTGGCGTCAATGTGATCTTGCCATTCGTCCACCAGCTTTTGGAACTCGGCGATGGCTGCCTCAGCCTTGCCTGCGATATGCAAGCTAAACGCTTGTCCAACGCGTTGATCGTATTCAGTGAATTCAGCGCGAACGCCTTTCGCCTTACTTTTGCTCACGGCTGCAAAAGACCTTTCGTGAAGCGGATGCTCTGTTAAAAAGTGAGGAAGAGTATAGCTCACAACGGCGAGCAAAACTAGATTGCGCAGCGCAGCGCTGACAGAACGCGCTGCGCTTGTTATAATCACGCCGATTTGAGAGGATTGCCGATGCAACTTTCTGACTACGTACGTATCCTAGCGCGGCGCGGCTGGCTGATCGCGCTGGCAGTGGCGATCACAGCAGGCAGCGCGTTCATCTTCAGCCGCCTACAGACGCCGATCTACCGCGCTACGCAAAAAATCCTGATCCAGCCTGCGCGCAACGACTTTGGCTTGGCGCAGACCTTGAAGCAGCTGATGAG
>DAOTWB010000273.1:0-21928 GCA_034436235.1 Anaerolineae bacterium | reverse complement strand
ACGTTCATCGCGGCGGCAGGCGGCGCCGTGCTGACAGGCTCAGCGCTCTGGCAGACGGCGCGCGGCTGGCGCGTGAACATCTTCACATGGCTCGGCGGCATCTTTCTGCTGGCAGTGGCTTTTTTTGTGACGCAAGCGCGCGGCGAGATGCCGGGCGGTATGTTGCTGCCAATCGGCATCTTGATCGGCGTAGTGGCTGCCAGCGTGATTGACGGCGATTTGTAGTCCAAGGCTGCGCTCACGGTCGCTCATAGACGTGGAAGGCAGCCGTGCCGTCTTCTTGCAAGTAGACCGTCCTGAAGCGTCCGTTCGGGTGGATGATCATCAAGCGGCGTAACTCATCAAGGCGCGATAAGCCTGCGAAGATGGCGAATGGTTTATCGCCATCTAGCTCGCTTATGCCATCGCGATCGTAGACCAGATAAGGCTTATCGCTCATCAAATAGCGCACCACAAGCGTATTCTCAACGCCTGTCGCCAGCGACTCAATCAGCAGCACCTGCCGACCGTCGCGATGTGCCTGCAGCATCTCGCGCGCCAGCGCGTTGGTCGCCTGGTTAGGACGATTGGCTAGACCTTTGCCTGTTGGCACATAGACTGCGACGTAGTACCAGAAGTTGCCTGAGCAGACCAACAGCGCTACGCTGAAGACTAGCGCGTTGAAGACCTTCGGACGTTGCAAGTGCGCCGCGAGGATGTGTGCGATCATCACGACGCCAACGCCAACAGTCAGCGCGAAAGCGCTATCGCCGATCAAATAGCGCTGAAAGTGCGGCGGCGAGAAGCTCAAAGTTGAGCCTAGGAAGATCACAGCGAACATCCAACCTATCGGCAGCGACCACTTCGGATGCCGCCACATGATCCGCAGCAGCACACACAAGCCGATCAAGAAAAACGGCACACCGACCGCGCCGATCAAGCTGCTGCCGCCGTAATCGTACCAGCCGGCGCCATCGCCAAGCCAGATCAAGGCGAGAAAAGAGTTGCGCAACTGTCCCCAGAAATAATCGGCAAGATTTCCGCCGCTGGCGATCACATCCGCCACTTGACCGCTGACGAAGATGTTGGTGACGGCGCGCGTGGTCAGCGGCTGATTGTTCGCGAGTAGATAGTAGTGATGCGGCAGGAGAATCATGAACGCGGCGATCGGCAAGATGAGCAATTGCCGCCACTGGCGTGCGATGATCGGACGCTCGCGCAGCCATAGCCACGCGATCAAGCCGAGCATGACGAACGGAATCGCCCGTCCGCCGATGTAGAAGATTTGCGTCATGCCCAGCGCCATGCCGCTCAACGCAAAATCTACGGTCGCGCTGCGCCGCAAGCCGCGCATCAGCAAATAGAACGCGATCACAGCGAAGAGCGGATCGCCTGGCTGATTCAAGGCAAGGCGTCCGAATTGCACGTGAAATGACCATGCCAGCATGAACAGTGCGCTCGCCAAGCCGAGCCGCCAGCCGCCTAGCTCTCTGCCCAACAGATACAAAAAGACGACTGTCAGCGCGCTGAAAATAGCTGCCCACAGCCGCGCCGCCGTCATCGTCGGACCGAGCAGACCGACCACGAAACCGATCATCACCTGATAGAGCCGCACCCACGAAAGCGCGCCTGGCGCAAACGGCGAAGTCATGAAATCGCGCCGCAGCCAAGACGTGCCTTCTTCGGGGAACATCGCCTCGTCCTGATCCATCAGGTATGGCACGTTCTCAAGATTGACGGCGCGCATGAGCAACGCGCCGATCAGCAACGCTGCCAAAAGCCACCATTCCCAACGCGCCAGTGGCTGTGTATCAGGTTGACGGCTGCCGAATGGCACAGGCTTCACTGCTTGCAGAAAAGCGATCATGCCGAGCGTCCATGTCAGCAGCTGCTCGCCGACGTAGACCACTGGCGGCTCATGCGCGCCGCGCCACGCTGTGAAGACGATCAAGCCAATTGAGAGCGCCATCCAGCGCCAGCGAATGCCGAACGGCTGCACGTGCTGTGGCTGCTCGATCTTCAAAACAGGCGTCAGCGGCAGAGCTGTGCCGTGCGCCGCGAAGAAGACCATGCCCGTGCCGATCAGCAACATGCTCAGTGCACTGCTGACCTGTGGTGCATCGAGCATTGCGCCGCTCAATTGGATAGCGCCAGTGTACAGCGCGAGGAGTCCGCCCAGCAGCAACACAATTTGTCCCCAGCGCGCTTGGCGCAGCGCCACCAGTTGACTCCACACCTTGTTCAGGCGCGTCACAATGCCTTCGATGTTTTTTCGAGCCTGCCACAAGGCGCTCACCAGCACGCTCGCTGCGCTCACCAGCAGAAAGGCGAGCGGCACTTGCTGAATCGGCAAGAGCAGCAGCGGCAGCAAAACGCTCGCCGCCAACACGCCACCGAAGAGCATCCAACGCATTTTCGCAGCCTTCCTCTCGGCTAGTTGACCTGAAATCTACTTTAGCATACAATGTGCAGCAAGAAGCCCTTGTGCGGATTGCACAACAAACGATCCTCGAAAATTATACAGTGTGGATAAAGCATCCCGTCTGAGGGCTTTCTAAAATTCCGTTAATTTCTTGCAAGAATGTTTTGGGAGACTGCTCGTGACCGATCAACAACACGCGATCAATGCTGTAGGGCAGCCTAGCCGTGCGATGCCGTTTCGCAGCGGGCGCACTGAGTGGCTGTATCGTTGGTTAGATGGCGAAACGCCTGACACCGCCGTGTTGGAACAGCACGGTTTTCAGCCTGAGCAATACTACGCCGTCGTCCTCTACCGCCCGACCGTCCTTCCCGATCACACGCTCTCAAACGCTGCTAACGGCACACAATTCGCTGCGCTGCTGCACACAGAGGCGAGTCGGCGTGGCATCAACGGTCCTGTTCTGGCTTATGAGAACACCATCGCAGCGCTCTTTCACCCTGTGGAAGACCCACAGCAGACAACGCGCCTGAAGCGCAAGACGGAAGAAATTCGCAAGCAGCTCTCCGTGCGACTGAACAACGCCGACGTTCATTGCGGCGTCGGACGCCCTGCCTGCGGCATGGACGCGCTCCGTCAATCCTTCCGCGAAGCAGAGCAAGCGCTCCGCCTCAGCGATGAGCTGCAAATACAAGCGCGCGCGACCTTCTTCGGCAATTCCAGCCTATACATGCTGCTGCGCTCGCTCAAAAGTCCTGCCGAGCTGGAGCGCTTCTGCGAGAGCTGGCTGAAAGACCTGATCACCTACGATGCGCGCCAACAAAGCGACCTGCTGGAGACGCTGCGCGCCTATTTCGCCAACAACGGTAACACCGCGCTGACCGCGAAAGAGCTGCGCATTCATCGCAATACGCTCGCCTATCGGCTCAATCGCATCGCCGCTATCACGCGCCTCGATCTGGAAGATGCTGATGTGCGGCTGAACTTGCATTTGGCGTTGAAAGCCTACGAAGTGCTGACCGCGCCGAATACAGTCTCGCTGTGAGTCTCGGCGGCGCGTTGCGCTGCGCACGCGCCGCCTTGATTGACGGACTCGCTCGCACGTGCTACACTTCTGCCCAGCAGAGGAGTCCTGAAGCGCGTGGCACTGCAGTTCGATAAGCTGGAAGCTCAAATTGTCCAACTCGGCAAGGCGCTTGCCGAGCGCGGTCAATCTGCGGCGGAAGAGCTGCGCGAAGCTGTCAATCTGCTCAGCCAGCTGGACGATCTGGACGCTATCTGGGAGCAGATCAAGATCGCGCGCCGCAACGATGCAGGCTTTCGCGGCGCGGCGCCCTTTGACGAGCCGATCAATCAGCCGATACCGTTGCCTGCGCTGCCGTCGCGCGCCACGCTCTTCGCTGCCGATGGCTCACAAATCTATCCCGATCTACACGCGCCTGCGCCCTACTGGCTGACCAACATCGGCGTCTTCATCTATCATCACGGCACGGATGCGCTGCCTGAGATGATCAGCGAGCCGCAGCTGTTTTTTCAGGATGAAGACGTGCGCGCGCCGGACGGTCAGCTTTTGCCGGCGGCTGTGATCAACGCGCGCCGCACTGTCTACGAGCTGCAATTCCTCGCCAAAGTGGTCACTGAGCGGCAGGATAGCGCGCCGCCTTTGGTCGCGATGTGCGACGGACCGCTGCTGCACATGCCTTTTGGCAAAGAGATTCCTGACGCCAAGCAACTAGAGGCGGATTATCACGAAGCCTTTGACTTTTTGATGGATGCTGAAGCAGCGCTGCTCGGCTATGTTGACCGTCCGAGCAGTCGCTTCGTGCTGTACACGCTCTATCTGATGACCTTGGCGCCTGAGGAGATCACTGCCGCCAATCTGGCGATGGTGCGCTTAGAAGGCATGACCGACGCCGATCTGTACAAGCCGCTTCTGCCGTGCGGCGCGCGCTCAGGCATGATGGTGCAGCAGAGTCCGCTCAATAAAGACTACAAAGATCGCTTCAGCCCTGCGCACGAGATCATCTTCTTCTATCTGAACACAGCTGCTCACGGACAAGCGCCATATCTGGCGCGCGTCGAGATTCCGCAATGGGTGGCGCGCAACAAGGCGTTAGTGGACGCCGTTCACGCGCTGGTCTATGACCAATGCCAGATCACGGATCGCTATCCGTACGCGCTGACGCGCGCCGATGAGATCGCCACAGTGCAGCCTGCCGATAAACGCGCGCTCGATGAGCGGATCGCCATTGAGCTGCTGCGGCACAGTCAGCCTGTAGAGATTTCTCAGAAGCTGAGCATGAAATGGCGCGCGCGCTATGGCAGACGGCAACATGAAGGTGTGTGAGTGAGATGGAACTGCTGACCGATGTTCCGCTGGTCGGGCGCGTGTTGCGCGCCAGCACCACAGGCTTTGAATGCGGCACGCGCAGCAGTGACCTCGATGAGCCGCGCTTTGGCGCGTTTGTGCAAGCGCGCCGTCGCAGCGATTCAACCGTCATCATCGGCTTGATCTACGCCATTCGCGTGGATGACGATCCGCTGGTGCGCCAATTGATCATGGCGAACAACATCAACACAGCGACCATTCGCGATCAGCGCGAGAATCGCATGGTGCCGGTCGAGATCAGCGTCATCACGGTCGGCTGCATGGAAGATGGCGTGCCGATCTACGCTCTGCCGCCGCGTCCGCCGCTCAGCCTCGATCCTGTCTACCTGTGCGATGACGCCATGCTCTATACCTTCACGCAACACTTCGATTTCTTCCGTCTTGTGCTGCAGGCTGCGAACGTGCCGAGCGAAGAACTCTTAGCGGCAGCGCTGCGCCTTGCCGCAGCAGTCCGTCCGCGCGGCGAGCAGACCGCTTATTTGATTCGGGCAGGTCAGCGTTTGGCGCAATTGCTCAGCGCGGATTTACCGCGCCTGAATCACGTGCTACGCCTGATTCGTCCCGCCTGAGACCGTGAGCTGCGATGCTAACACGCCTGCTGCGCCTGATTGATAAGCTGCTCAACGCATTGTTGCGCGTGGTCAGTTGGTGCTTTGCGCAAGCCGCTTATCAGCTTTACTTGTGGCGCATCTCGATCATCGGCATCATCGCGCTCTTGGCAGGCGTCGCGCTCTACACGCTGCGCGGCGGACGCGCTATCTATGCCACGACGGCTGAGCGCAGCCGCGCCATGATGGCGCGCCGCGCTGAACAGCTGGCAGCGCGCGCCGCACAGGTCTCCGATAAGCGCGTACTGCGCGAGGATCCGCTCAAGACGCAGAACCGCGCGCTGAGCTTGTTCACGGTCGTCTTGCTGGTCGCGCTGATCGGCTTGATCTTGTGGACGACCTCAGGCGGCAACGCAACGCGCTCAGTGGCAGGCGGCTTCGGCGGCAGTTTGCCGCTCATCCCAACGCAACCGACTGCGACGCCCGTGCCGCCGACGCCTACGCCGCCGCCGACCTTCACGCCTGTGCCTGATCCGCTGCGCATCAGCGGCAGCTTGGTCTACTCAGCGCGTCTGAGCGGACGGGAGAACTTGTGGGCGCTCGGCATCGGGCAAAGTCAGCCGATTCGCTTGACCAACACGCCGACTGATGATCGCGATCCTGCGTGGAGCCCTGATGGGACTCGCGTCGCTTTCGCCAGTCGGCGCGGCGGCAATTGGAACTTGTATATTTTGGAGATGGCAACAGGCGCGATCACGCAGCTCACTTACTCGCTCGGCTATGTCGGCGCGCCGTCGTGGAGTCCTGATGGACAGTTCATCGCCTACGAAGCGTATGAAGGCGGCAATTTGGATATTTACGTCGTGGCGAGCGATGGTTCAAGTCCGCCGGCGCGCCTGACCTATCATCCTGCGCCCGACTTCTCGCCTGCGTGGAATCCGGGCGGCGCGCCTGTGCCAGGACGCCAAATCGCTTACGTCAGCTTGCGCGACGGCAACCCTGAGATTTACGTGATCGACCTCGACCGTCCGCTGGAAGAAGAAGCGCTGCGCCTGACCAACACGCCTGAGATTGAAGAGCAGTATCCGATGTGGAATGCGGCAGGCACGCAGATCGCTTACCATGCGCGCATCAATGGCATTGATCTGGTGCTTGTGCGCGACGTCGCGCAGCCGAACGCCGAGCCGTTGATCATCGGGCGCGGACGCGCGCCGAGCTGGTCGCCAAATGGCAGCACGCTGCTTTTCGCGCTGGAAAACGACGCTAACACGACCATTGTGAGCGGCTTGGTCTCGGGCAGCGGCGCGGCAGCCACTGCTATCAACGTTCGCGGACAAGTTGGGCGGATGAGCTGGACGGCGCAGCCATTGCCCGAATCGCTCTTGCTCAGCGGCGGCGCGCCTGATGACGAGCGTCCGCTTTACGTGGAAAATGTCGAGGGACGGCGCGACAGTCCGCCTTACTATCAAGTGCGCGCTCTGAGCGGCGTCTCAGCGGCGACCTTAGCGGCGCTCTCGGATCGCGTGGACGACTCGTTCGTCGCGCTGCGCGAGGCTGTTTTGCGGCAGAGCGGCATAGACTTCCTAGGCGCGCTGCAAGACGCGCTGTGGACGCTGGATCGCCTGCCTGAGCCAGGTCAGCCGCGCCAGAGCTGGCATTATGCAGGACGCGCCTTCTCGTTCGACCGCAACTTGGTCTTCAACTTGCCAATTCCGCCGATTGAAGTGGTGCGCGAGGAAGTCGGCGCGAGCGTGATGTGGCGCGTCTATCTGCGCGTGGCGGAGACGGCGCAAGGCGGTCAGCTTGGCGAGCCGCTCAAGCGCCTGCCATGGGATTTCGCCAGCCGCACTGCCGGCGATCCGCAAATTTTTGAGCAAGGCGGACGCACAAAAGCGGCTGTACCTGCAGGCTATTACATCGATCTGACGCGCCTTGCCGAAGATTACGGCTGGCAGCGCGTGCCTGCAGGTCGCGATTGGCGGAGCAACTTTCCCAGCATTCTCTACTGGCAATTTGAGCGGCGCGACGGCTTGACTTGGGATCAAGCGATGCTGGAGCTGTACACGCAAGAGCAAATTGACGCTTTCTTGTTCAGCGTCCGCTTGCAACCGACGCCGACGCCAACAGGCGCAGCGCCTGTGCGCCGCTCGCCGACGCCTATTCCGCCTGATGCAGGCAACTAGCGAGAGAACACCATGCGGCACGCGATCAGCGCTCTCATCTTGCTCGTCTTGACAGGCATCATTGCCGTGATCGCCCTGATAGCGCTCAGCCTGTTCCGTCCGAGCGCTGCTGAATCTGAACGCGCCGCGCCGCGCCTGCCCGATCCGAGCGCTACGCTGCGCAGCCGCGCTTGGGAAGCTGTTGTGCAAGGCGAGCTGATGGCAGCGCACACGGCGCCGCCGCCCAGTCCGACGCCTGCGCCAACGCACACGCCAACGCCGCCTTTGCTCTGGCAGCACACGCCAACGCCTGCTCGCTTCCGCCCTGAGCGCGCCACTGTGCCGCCGCCGACCGCTGTCGCCAGTCCGCAAGCGCCTGCGATCGCGCGCAATAACGATCCGCGGCGCGGTGAGTTCTCGCCGCCGCCTGAGCAAGTGCCGCTCTCGCTCGATCCGCGCGATCACTTCTGGTTCCGCCGTCCTGTGGATTCATCAGCCAACAGCGCTGCGCTCTTCCTATACGCTTATGGCTCAGATGGACCGAACAACGAATGGCGCGTCCATCACGGCATCGATCTGCCCAATCCAATCGGCAAGGAAGTGCGCGCTGCGGCGGACGGTCGCGTGATCTGGGCGGCTGATAACTACACTTGGTACGAAAATGGACGTTATGTGGAATCGGCGTACAGCTACGGCAACGTGGTCATCATCGAGCATAACTTCGGCTTTCAGGGCAAGCGACTTTACACGCTGTACGCGCATTTGCAGCTGATCTTGGTCAGCGCAGGGCAGAATGTGCAGACAGGCGAGGTGATCGGCTTGAGCGGGCGCAGTGGCGTGGTCAGCGGACCGCACGTCCACTTCGAAGTGCGCGTCGGACGCAACAGCTATTACGAGACGCGCAATCCGCTGCTATGGATCGCGCCATATGAAAATCATGGCGTGGTGGCAGGTCGCGTGACATTGCCTGACGGCTCGCTGGCGCAGGACGTGAACGTCGTGCTGATGAAAGGCGATCGCAGGATAGATACTACAACGACGTACGTCAATCCGCGTCAGCCGAACAGCCGCACTTGGAACGTGAATAGCGATGAGGTCTGGCGCGAGAATTTCGTGATCGGCGATGTGCCGTCAGGCATTTACCAAGTAGTGGTCTTCCTGAACGGCAGGCGTCTGGTGCGCGACGTGACCGTGCGACCTGCCACCACGTCCTTTGTGGACTTCACTGAGCTGGAAGTCGCGCCGTTGCCTACGCCATCGCCGACTCCAGCAGGATGATGCCGATGGCGCGTTTTATCTCCCTCTTGCTCGCCGTGAGCCTGCTGTTCAGCGCGTTGATCAACACGGCGCGCGCCGTCGGCAACGCGCAGCCTTTGACGCTCGATCAGCTCTTCACTGATGCTGACGGCAGACCGTGCTTGTTTCCTTGTCTGCTCGGCGTGCGTCCAAGCCAAATGCCGTTCATGGAAGCCAATCGCCTTGTGCGCCAACATCCGCTCATGCGCGGTCAGTTGCTGACCGAGCGCGTGAGCGGTAACCTTGTCGAGCTGATCGGCGTGGATATCACAGTGGTGCTGTTGCGCGGCAGGCGCAGCGAGCTGGCGCTGATCAGCATTCACAGCGAGCCGTTCAGCACTGTGATCGTGCCTGCGGAGCGCTTCAGCCAAAATTACGTGCGGATCGCTTCGCTCGGCGCGCTTGGCGACGTCTTGGCGCGCTTCGGGACGCCTGCGCACGTGCTTGTGCCGCGCCGCAGCACCAATATGGCGCGCTTGTTCTATCCTGAGCAAGGCATGGTCATCACCAGTCAGCTTGGCGGCAAGACAGGCGGCACGCACATCCGCACCAGCGATCAAGTGCAATACATCGGCATCAGCGCAGCCGATCAATATCGCGACGCATGGCAAGGTCTCACGTTCTCCGCGACGACATGGCATGGTTTCAGCCGTGCGCAGCGCTATCTGCAAACATCACGCCTGCCGTAAATGCGCCGCCTGTCACGTCCGCTGATCGCCTGCTGCCTGCTGCTGATCGGCGCGCTCGCGCTTGCGCGTATGGTCGGCGCAGGACTGCCTTCGGCACACGCCGCGTATTTCAGCGCCGCTGACGGCACACCTTGCGCGACGCCGTGCGTCTTCGGCGTGCAGCCAACTCATCTCGCCTTGCCGCCGATCATCAAATTGCTCCAAGCACATCCGCTGACGGCAGGCGGCGATCAAGGGCTGTTCAACGACGATCTCGCCGTGTTCGGCACAGATCAGTTCACAATCGTGGTCAGCCAAGCCAGCGATCCTGTCATGTTTGTGACGCTGGTCAAGCCATTGTCGCTCGGCGATGTGTTAGCGGCGTTCGGCGCGCCTGCGCTCACAGCTTTTGCACAGACTCGGCGCGGCTTGAACCAAACACTGCTCTTTGCCGATGGGCAGCTCTTGGCAGAAATTCAGCACGCGCCGTACGCTACGCACAGCACGCCGCACGCGCCTGTGGTGCGGCTTGGCGTGGCGACGCGCGGCTTCAATCAGCGCGGCGCGTCGCCTTGGCGCGGCTTGGGCGCGCTCAGGCGTTGACGCGCTTGTGGCGACGGCGCGCAAGATGCGGACGATGCGACTTACGCGCAGACGATAGCCCGTTATCTGTATAAATATATTGCGTCAAGCCCTGCCGAAGCGCCTCGATCAGGTTGCCTTCCACAGCGCGGCGCGCCTGACCTATCGCATTTTTGATGCCTTTGGCGTTCGAGCGTCCATGGCTGACGATCACCACGCCGTTGACGCCGAGCAACGGCGCGCCGCCGATCTCAAACGGATCGATCTGTTTGTGAATCTTGCGCAGCACAGGGCTGATCAAAAAGCCGCCTAAAATGCGCAGCGGATTGCGCAACAGCTCGCGGCGCATCACGCGGAAAAACGCCGCGCCGACCGCTTCTAGCGTCTTGAGCATGATGTTGCCGACGAAACCATCGGTCACCACCACATCAGCGGCGCCTTGCAGCACTTCCTTCGGCTCGACGTTGCCGATGAAATTCAAGGGCGAGTTAGCGAACAAGGCAGCGCTCTGGCGCACGACCTGATTGCCTTTGCCTTCTTCTTCGCCGTTGGAGAGCAGCGCCACGCGCGGACGAGTCTGCCCTAGCACGTGCTGCGCATATAGACTGCCCATCACGCCGAACTGGAACATCCACTCAGGCTGCGCGTCAGGATTAGCGCCTAAATCTGCCATGACCACGAGCTGGTTGTTCTCAACGCGGATCAGCGACGTCAGCACAGGACGGCGCACGCCGCGAATGCGCTGCAAGGTGTGCAACGTCGCTAAAGTGAGCGCTGCGCCAGTGTTGCCGGCAGTCACAATGGCATCCGCCTGACCGTCGCGCACCAGCTTCATGCCGACCAGCATGGAAGAGTCAGGCTTTTGGCGCGCCGTCTGCGTCGGATTGTCGCTCATCGCAACGTGCTGACTGGCGTGAACGATCTCGATAGGCAGGTCGGTTGCGTTGTGCTTGCTCAGCTCGTGCAGGATGCGCGCGCGGTCGCCGACTAGGATCAAGCGATCTTGCGCGCCAAACTCGCGAGCCGCCATCACAGCGCCTGCCACATCAGGCACAGGATGATGGTCGCTGCCCATTGCATCAACTACAATTCGCATAGTGTGTGCTGCTCCAGCTTGTCTTCTCGTCCGATGGGCGACCTCGATTCTACCACAACTTGACAGAGCGCATATGAGCGAATACCATAGCCGCGTTGCCACACGCGCATTTGATAACACCTGTTAGGAAATTGCGACACGCGCCATGAACAGCTCTCGACGTGATTTTTTCCGCCTGCTCGAGGCGACGCTTGTGGCGCTCTTCTTTGTGCAAAGTGTGCGCTTTCTGTACAGCACGCTGTACGCACACTTCAACAGCGCCAATCTGGTTGCGCTGACGGCGGATAGCGCCGCGCTCGCCAGTCAGAGCGGCGTGGTGCAGCCTGAGACGCTTGCCAACGAGCTGATCGCGCTCGGCATCGCGGCGCTCTTGCCATTTCTAGCGCCGCTCTTGGGCAGAGCGTGGTTTGGGACGCTGATCGCGGCGGCGCTAGTGGCGGCAGGGCGCGTCTTCATGACGGCAAATGGCGGCACGTTGCTGGGCGTGGCAGGCGCGGCAGCGGCAACTGGCGCGGCGCTGCTGCATATGGCGATCAGCATTTGCAGGCGCCCGAACATCTTTCCGCCGAGCATGGCGCTCGCCTTCGCTGCCGACGCTCTGATCCGTCTAATTGACCACACTGCCGATTTCACATGGCAAGCCGCCTATCTCGACCTGCAGACGGCGCTCTCGCTGAGCCTGTTCATCTGCGCGCTGTTGGCGGTCATCTTCAGCCGTGCGCCGACGCAAACGCCAAGCGCTTATACATCGCTCAACCTCAGCAGCGCGCTCGCCATCGGCGGCTTGTTCTATCTCGAGTTCGCTGTGCTGGGCTTGCCGAATAGCCTTGCGCGGCGCGCAGGTGTGGAGTATACGCTGGCTGCGCCATGGCTGGCGGCTGCCACATTGCTGCCGATTGTGCCGATGGTGCGCGCCGCGGCGCGCAGCTTCATCCTGATGTTCGACGGACGCTATCGCGGCTTAGTGTGGTCGCTGACCATCGCTTTGTTGCTGACGGTCGGTTTTCGCTTCACAGGCGACCTAGCTTTAGCGGCGCTGATCGGAGCGCAGTTCATGCTCACGCTGCTGTGGTGGTGGACTGTGCAGCCGTCCGATGGCAGCGGACGTTTCATCTTCGCCGCGCTCAACCTGCTGATCGCCGCGCTGATCTTCCTCGCGCTTTCAGCGGCTGACTATCTGACCTTTGAGTACGCTTTCGTGCGCGGCGTCGCCGAGCCGCTCGGCGCGCTTTTGCGCGGCATGCGCGGCTTAGGACTGATCGTGGCAATCAGCGCAGCAATTCTGGCGGCGTTGCCGCTGATCGCGGCGCGCAAGCGCGTGGCATGGCGCGGCGGCACGCTCGGCGAGACGCTCGGCGGCTTGGTCTTGAGCGCAATCAGCGTGACATTGGCGCTCAGTTTGCCGCGTCCGCTCATCCTGCAAGTGCCGCTCGATCCGACCTCACTGCGCGTCGGCACGCTCAACTTGCGCGGCGGCTACAGCCTGTACTTCGGCTCAGACCTGAACGCTACTGCTGAGGCGATTCGGCGCAGCGGCGTAGATATTCTGCTGCTGCAGGAAGCGGAAACAGGACGGCTGATCAGCGGCGGCGTGGATCAAGTAGCCTGGTTAGCAAGAGCGCTGAACATGAACGCGGTCTATTTGCCAACAGTGGAAGGCTTGCAAGGCTTGGCAGTCCTCTCGCGCCTGCCAATCTTGCAGAGCAGCGGCGCGGAACTCTCGGCAATTGGCAAGGCGACCGCTGTGCAGTTTGTGCGCTTGCTCAAGCCGAACGGCGCGCTGCTGGATATCTACAACACGCAGCTCAGCTTGATCTTCCGCAGCGATGTCTTCAGCATCCAACAGCTTGAGTCGGATCAAGTGCGTCAGATTCAGGAGATACTGGCTTTCATCGAGCTGAATCGCAGCGAGCCGAACGCGCTGATCTTAGGCGGCACGTTCAATCACGCGCCTAAGACGGATGTTTATCTGTTTTTGAGTCAACCGCCGCAAAACTTCGTCGATCCGTTCGCCGATTTTCCTGAAGAGCGCGCCGTGACGCGCCGCTTGGTCAACGAAGCAGCTGTGCGCGTAGATTACCTGTGGCTGCGGCGCGTGCGTCCTTTAGAAGTAGGCATCACGCCGATGCCGTTCTCCAGCCACGATATGCCCGTGGTCAAAATTGCCCTGAACTGAGGTGCGTTCAATGCGCGTCGCGCTCTACACTGAGACCTTTCTGCCGAAAATTGACGGCATTGTGCGCGTGGTATGCCTGACCTTAGAGCATTTGCAGCGGCGCCGCATCCAAGCGCTGGTTGTAGCGCCTGAGCAAGGGATGCGCGAGTATGCAGGCGCACAAGTGATCGGCGTGCCGTGCATCCGCAATCCTGTCTATCCTGAAGGGCGCATCGGCATTCCGAGCTGGCAGGTCTACCGCAAGGTGAAGGCGTTCGCGCCTGACCTAATCCACAGCTTTCATCCCGTCAACATCGGCATGATGGGCGTGGTGCATGGACACTGGCTGCACAAGCCTGTTCTCTCGTCTTTCCATCTGGATATTGCGCACATGGCGGCGCACTACGGCTTGCCGCGCGTTGGCAAGCTATTGCGCATCTTGGTGACTTACGGCTTCAATCAGAGCGCGTACAGCTTGGCGCCATCGCGCTTGATTCAAGCGAAGATGCGCGCCGAAGGCGTGAAGCGAGTCGGTTGGTGGCGGCGCGGCGTGGATGCTGAGCAGTTTCATCCGCGCTTTCGGCGCGATGACGTGCGCGCAGCGCTCAGCGACGGGCATCCTGAAGACGTCCTGTTGCTGTACGTCGGTCGCCTTGCGCCTGAGAAGAATCTCGATCAGCTGCGCGCTGTGCTAGAGCGTGTGCCGCGCACGCGTTTGGCGCTGGTAGGCGGCGGTCCGCAGCGCGAGGCGCTTGCAGCGCACTTTGCAGGCTTACCTGTCCATTTTGCGGGCTATCGCACAGGGCGCAGTTTGGCGGAAGCCTATGCCAGCGCCGATCTGTTCGTCTTTCCGTCCGCCTTCGAGAGCTTCGGCTTGGTCATCTTGGAAGCGATGGCGTCCGGCTTGCCCGTGATCTCGACGCGCGTCGGCGGCGCAGGCGACATGATCGCTGAAGGCGTAACAGGCTACACGGTCGAAGTTGGCGATGTAGAAGGCATGATCGAAGGCGTGCGGCAACTGGCGAGCGATCCTGATCGGCTGCGCGCAGCCAAACAAGCGGCGCGCGCGCATGCTGAGCGCTTCGATTGGTCGCACATCATGGACGAGTTGATTGACTGCTATAGAGCGATCATCTGTGGCGAGACGCCGCGCCTGTAGCGCTATTCCCACTCGACCGTGGCAGGCGGCTTGGTCGTGATATCGTACACCACGCGATTGACGCCTTGCACTTCATTCACGATCCGCTCGCTGATGCGCGCTAAGACATCGTACGGCAAGCGCGCCCAACTCGCCGTCATGAAGTCCTCAGTGCGCACGGCGCGCACGACGACCGTCTCTTGGTAAGTGCGTCCGTCGCCCATCACGCCGACGCTGCGAATCGGCAGCAGGACTGCGAAGGCTTGTGAAGTCGCCTCACGCAGCAGATCGGCGCGCGCCAGCTCTTCCAGCACGATTGCGTCGGCAGCGCGCAGGCGCGCCACGCGCTCAAAAGTGACCTCGCCTAAGCAGCGCACTGCCAGACCAGGACCTGGGAACGGCTGCCGCCAGACGATGGAATCGGGCAGACCGAGCGCTGTGCCAATCTGCCGCACTTCGTCTTTGAACAGATAGCGCAATGGTTCAACAAGCTCAAAGGCGAGATCGGACGGCAAGCCGCCGACATTGTGATGTTTTTTGATGGTGCGCGCCGCCGAGCCTGCGCTGCCGCCCGACTCGATCACATCAGGATAGATCGTGCCTTGCGCCAAGAATTTCACCTTGCCCAGCTTGCGCGCTTCCGCCTCAAAAGCGCGGATGAATTTCTCGCCGATGATGCTGCGCTTCTGCTCAGGCTCTGTGACGCCTGCCAACGCCTCGAAGAACAGTTCAGCAGCGTCCACTGCCACAAGGCGCATTCTCATGTGCTGCTGAAAGGTATGGATGACTTGCTCAGGCTCGCCTTGCCGCAGCAAGCCTGTGTTGATGAAGATGCAGGTGAGCTGATCGCCGATCGCGCGTTGCAAAAGCGCTGCCGCTACAGCCGAATCCACGCCGCCGCTCAGCCCTAAGATGACGCGCTCCGCGCCGATCTGAGCGCGCAAGGCGGCGATGCTCTCTTCGATGATCGCCTCAGGCGTCCAATCAGGCGTGCAGCCGCACGCATGCACGGCGAAGTTGCGCAGGATCAAGCTGCCGTGAGGCGTGTGCGTCACTTCGGGATGAAATTGCACAGCGTAGCGCCGCGCTTGTAGGTCGCCCATGGCGGCGTATGGCGCGTTCGGCGTGCTGCCGAGCGCCTGCCAGCCTGCAGGCAGCGCTTCAATCCGATCCGCGTGACTCATCCACACCGGCAGCTGAGCGGGCAGGTCGCGGAAGAGTTCGCACGGCACGATCTGCACTTGCGCTGCGCCATACTCGCGCTGCGCTGCGCCGCTCACTTTGCCGCCAAAAGTGTGCGCCAAGAGCTGCATTCCGTAACAGATGCCCAAGATCGGCAGCCCTGTTTTGAGCAGATAAGCGGGCAATTGCGGCGCGCCTGCCTCGTACACGCTGTATGGACTGCCGCTCAGGATGATGCCGCGCGGCGCATGAGCAAGCACCTGCGCCTCGGGCGCGTTTGGCGCGAAGATTTCGCTGTAAATGTGCTGCTCGCGCAGACGCCGTGCGATCAGTTGCGTGTACTGCGAGCCGTAATCTAAAATGGCGATGCCGCCGCTGTGAAAAGCGCGTGAGTCACTCATCGGCAAAGACAATCCGTCCGTGATCCATGCTGGTGATCACCACAAGCGACTCAATGCGCACGCCGAATGGCTCCAACACTTGCCGCCCTTGCTCAAAGGTTTTCTCTACCACGCACGCCACGCCAACCACTGTGCTGCGCGCGCTGCGCACAATGCGGATCAAGCCTTTGAGCGTGCGCCCTGAGGCAAGAAAGTCATCAATGATCAGCACGCGCTCATCGGCGGGCAAAAATTCGGCTGAGACCAGCAGATTGACTTCCATGCCTTTGGTATGCGACGGCGCCGTCTCTAGATAGACCGGACCGTACATGGTGACAGGCTTCACCTTGCGCGCGTAGACCAATGGCACGCCTAAGGCGTACGCCGCCGCGAAAGCAGGCGCAATGCCGCTCACCTCGGCGGTCAGGATGCGCGTGACCTTATCATCGCGGAAGCGGCGCGCAATTTCCTCGCCGCAGCGCATGATCAGTTTCGTATCCACTTGATGGTTGAGCAGGCTGTCAATTTTGAGAATGCCTTCGCCTAGGTTCTGTCCTTCAGCGCGGATGCGCTCTTGCAGTTCCTTCATTTTGAGCTTCCCGATGCAGCAGTCATACTACGCTCAATCATAAGCACAGAGTCGCGCTTCAGTCAACCTGCAGCCGCACACCTTGACATTCGCATAAGGCGCTGTTAAGATGTGCAGCTCATAGCCAACAAACAACGGCTCTTATCCAGAGCGGCAGAGGGAACAGCCCGATGAAGCCGCAGCAACCGCCGAAGCATCGGAACGGTGCTAATGCTGGCAGCACGCTAGGCTGAACGATGAGAGCAGATGCCCTACGCGCTGACTTCCGCCTATTCATCGCCTGCCGCCTTTGGATGCGCGCCATTGCTGTAGACGCATTCACAAGGAGTATACGCTCGTGTCCAACAATCTGACGTTCATGCGCTCGCCGCAGTTCTTCTACACTTCCGAGTCGGTCACCGAAGGGCATCCTGACAAGATGTGCGACCAAATCTCGGATGCGATCCTCGACGCGCTGCTGGAAAAAGACCCGATGTCGCGCGTGGCGTGTGAGACTGCTACCACCACTGGTCTTGTGGTGGTCATCGGCGAGATCACCACTGAAGCCTATGTAGATATTCCGACCATCGTGCGCAACGTTGTGCGCGAGATCGGCTACACGCGCGGCAAATTCGGCTTCGATGCCGATACCTGCGGCGTGATGGTCTCCATCAAAGAGCAATCGAGCGATATCGCGCAAGGCGTGGATCGCGCGCTGGAGAGCCGCACACTCTCTGATGACGAGATTGATCGGATTGGCGCAGGCGATCAAGGCATGATGATCGGCTTCGCTTGCAACGAGACGCCTGAACTGATGCCGCTCTCAATCTCGCTGGCGCATCGCTTGGCGCGCAAGCTGGCGGAAACGCGCAAGACGGGCGTTTTGCCATGGCTGCGACCTGATGGCAAGAGTCAGGTGACGGTTGAATATGCTTATGGCAAGCCGAAGCGCGTGGATACCGTCCTGATCTCGACGCAGCACGCGCCTGAAGTGACTGAAGCGCAAATTCGCGAGGCAGTTATCGAGTGCGTCATCAAACCGACCATCCCTGAAGGTTTGCTGGACGCGAAGACCAAAATTTTCGTCAATCCGACCGGACGTTTTGTAGTTGGCGGTCCGATGGGCGACGCCGGCTTGACAGGGCGCAAGATCATCGTGGACACTTACGGCGGCGTGGCGCGGCACGGCGGCGGCGCTTTCAGCGGCAAAGACGGCACAAAAGTGGATCGCTCTGCGGCGTACATGGCGCGTTACGTAGCCAAGAATGTGGTGGCAGCAGGCTTGGCAGATCGCTTTGAGCTGCAAGTGTCCTATGCGATTGGCGTGGCGCGTCCGCTCTCCTTAGCCGTTGAGACCTACGGCACGGGCAAGGTCTCGGATGAAGTGATTGAGCATCTGATCCGCAAGCACTTCGATCTACGCCCTGCCGCCATCATCCGCGATTTGGAACTGCGCAAGCCGGGCTTCCAGCGCGTTGCCGCGTATGGTCACTTCGGTCGCGATGACTTGGATGTGACGTGGGAACGCACTGATAAAGCAGCCGCGCTGCGCGCTGACGCAGGTCTATAAGCCGATCGGAGCGGCTTGGGCAGATTTGCGCAAGCCGCTCGCGCTTCACACAGCATCTTGCGCTGCCTATTGCGCAATTTTTTACAACCTCTTATAATTAAGGCACACGCTGTAGGGATTAAAACGACAATGATTGCGCTTGCAGCACGACCACTCCAAAGATCGCACGTTGCAGGATTATTTGAGGGATAGCACCTGTGGAAGCACATGAGAGCCTTGACCCAAAAGCGGCACGCATACTCGTTGTAGATGACGAAGGCGCGATTCGCTACTCAATCAGCAAAACGCTGCAGCGCGTCGGCTATCAAGTCAGCTCGGCTGCCAGCGGTGAGGAAGCGCTGCTGATGCTGGACGAAATGCCGTTCGACGTTGTGCTGACGGACATCCGAATGCCCGGCTTGAGCGGCGTCGAGCTACTCGCCAAGATCAAAGAGCGCGCGCCTGACACGGTTGTGATCTTGATGACTGCTTACGCGAGTCTTGGCACGGCTGTTGAGGCATTGCGGCTCGGCGCGCACGACTATCTGGTGAAGCCTGTCACCAATCAAGATATCCGTCAGAGCGTGGCGCGCGGCTTGGAACGTGCGCACAACATGCAGCGCCGCCGCGTCTTGATCGAATCAATTCGTAACAGCGTTCGCGAGCTGACGGAAGAGGTCAGCCTGCGCGAGCGACGCACGCCGCCGCCGCCTGCGCAGCCCGTCCAAATGCCCGCCAGCACCATGACCATCGGTCCGCTCACCATCTTCCCAGGACGCTATCAAATTCAAGTCGGCGAGACGTCGCTAAGCCTGACGCCGACTGAATTCGACCTGCTGCTTTACCTAGCGGCGCATCGCGGACGCGTCGTGCCGTGCAGCGAGCTGGTGCGCGAAGTGCGTGGCTACACTGTTGAGGAAATTGAAGCGCGCGAAGTCATCCGTCCGCACGTCAGTAACCTGCGCCGCAAGCTGGAGAGCTGCGGGCAGAATCCTGATCTGATCGTGAACGTGCGCGGCGTCGGCTACCGTCTTTCCGAGCCAAGCGCCAACAGTAGCGAAACGAACGGCTCACACGAGTGAGAGGAACCATGTCTGAGGCTGATGCATCCGATTGGCTAGAAGAATTCTGGAGCGATCTGCTCAGCGAAGAGCCGACTCGAGTGGCAGCTGCGTGGTCGTCGCTGCAGGCGGCTGATGAACGGCAAGCCGTGCGCGACCATCTGCGCAAAATGGCGACCGAAGAAGGCTGGGCGGATGTGCAGCGCCAAGCGGCGCGCGCCGCGCTCGCCGTGATTGCGCCTGAGTCTGATGGCGACTGATGCCTGCTGAGCTGGTGCAAGTCTCGCCTGAGCAGCCTGAGCCTGAGATCATCGGTCGCGCTGCCGCTTTGATCCGATCAGGACAGCTGGTCGCTTTTCCGACCGAGACTGTCTACGGACTCGGCGCGAACGCCTTTGACGCTGAGGCAGTGGCGCGCATTTTCGCCGCCAAAGGTCGCCCAAGCGCTGATCCGATCATCGTCCACTGCGCAGGCGAGCTATCTGAGGACGTGGTGAATTGGACGCAGTTGAGCGAGACGGCGCGTCGCAGCGCACAGGCGCTGATGGCGGCGTTCATGCCCGGCGCGCTCACGCTCGTCCTGCCGCGCGGCAGGCGCATTCCGCCGATTGTGACGGCAGGCTTAGCCAGCGTTGGCGTGCGCGTGCCTGCACATCCTGTGGCACAAGCGCTGATCGCTGCGGCAGGCGTGCCAATTGCCGCGCCCAGCGCCAATCGCTTCGCGTATACCAGTCCAACGACCGCGCAGCACGTCTATGCCGATCTCTCTGAGCAAATTGAGTTGATTCTCGATGGCGGCGCGACCGATGTTGGCGTTGAGTCCAGCATCCTCGACCTATGCAGCGCGCCGCCGCGTTTGTTGCGGCATGGCGGCGTGCCGCTCGAAGCCTTGCAAGCCTGTCTGGCTGCGGCAGGCTTGCCTGAGACGATTCAAGTCGTGGCGCGCTACGCGACAGCAGATGCAGAAGCGTTGCCTGCGCCAGGCATGTTGCTGAAGCATTATGCGCCGCGCGCGGCGCTCACGCTCTACGAGAGCGCCGATGAGATGCAATTGCGCGCAGCGCTACGCGCCGAAGCGCGCCGTCGCGCCGCTGTTGAGCGCGTCGGTTTGTTGCTCGCCGCTGAGGACGCGCCTTTCATGGCTGATCTGCCGAATGTGTGCGTAGAAATCGTCGGCAGCTTGAATGACCTAGCAGGCGTGGCGCACAATCTGTATGCAGCCTTGCGCGCGCTTGACGATCAAGGTGTGGCGTGCATTCTCGCGCGCAGTTTCCCTGAAGCAGGCATTGGCGCAGCCGTGCGCGATAGGCTGTTGCGCGCCGCGTCAGGGCGCGTGGTGCGTCTCTAGCACAATGGCGCTGCTTTCAGCGTGAAGCTGAATGTGCTGCCGACGCTCAGTTGGCTCTCAACCTGAATCGGCACGCCGAGTCGCTCCAGGATCAACTTGACAATGGCGAGTCCAATGCCTGAGCCGCTGAAGCGCCGCTGCGAGCCTGAGTCAGTCTGGTAAAATTCTTTGAAAATGCGCTCGGTCTGGTCGGCTTCCATGCCGATGCCGCGATCGCGCACGCTGAGGCGCACGCCGTCAGCTGTGCGCTGCGCAATCACCTCGACAGGCTGCTCATCAGGGCTGAATTTCAGCGCGTTATCAATCAATTGCTGCAAGACTTGCGCGATGGCTTGCTTATCGCTCAGCACGGTTGGCAGGTCATCTGCGATCTGTGTGCGCACGCGCTGCACTTTGCTGGCAGAAGACCAACGTCGGCTGAGCGCGCGCATGGCGAGGCTGATCGAGTCTTCCACTTGCATCGGCTCGACGTTCAGATCGAGCGAGCGCGCCAAGTGACGGAAGTTCTCCAGCACATTCTCAAGGCGCGTCAAGGCTTGTTTGGCGAAGTCGAGCATGGTCGCTAGGTTATTTTCCTCAGAGACGTCGCGCAGCGCGCTATCGAGCATCGAGATGGAGCTCTTCACCTGCAAAAGCGGCGTACTCATCTCGTGGACAGCGTTGTGGACGATGCTATCGCGCAGCAGGCTGTACTCTTGTGACGTCGTCTGGGCAACTTTCAAACGCAGCTCGCGCTCGGCAAGCTCTTGGCGCAACTGGTGATTCTGTTGGCGCAGTCTCTCGTTTTGGCGATGCAAGCGCAGCAGGCTGCGCAGGCGCGGCAGGCTTTCGGTCGGGCGCCACGGCAGCTCAAGTATGTCATCAGCGCCGAGCGAGAGCGCAAGCTGCTCGGCTTCAGGGCTGTGCGGCGGCGCTGAGGCAATCGCGAGCAACGGCGCGCAAGCATTTCTTTTGAGCTGTGCGCAACCGTCCGCGCCGAAGCTCTGCGCGAGCGCCATATCGAGGATCAGCACGTCAGGCTTGTATGTATCGAGCAACTGCTGTAATCGGGCAAGGTCATTCAACTGAGCCTGTCGCACATTGTAGGCAGCCTGTCCCACGCGCACCGTCGCCGGTGAACGTTGCAGCTCTCGTTCTGCCACAAACAAAATGCGCCCTTCAATTTCGAGGCTCTTGACTGCCATGCCCTGCCATCCTACGCATGTTAGTGTGAGTTTTTTGAAGACTCAGCTTGCATTATAGCGCATTTTGCCGTGCGTCACGTAAAAGCGTGCCGCTATAATTGCGCATAAGGCGACCGTTCTTCGCGCGGTCGCAATACCGAAGCGCATAGCGCGTCAGTTGGCTGTGGAGCGTGAAAGTGCTATACGTCGGTTGTGCAGTCTGGGCATATGAAGGCTGGATAGGC
>DAOTWB010000272.1:0-8467 GCA_034436235.1 Anaerolineae bacterium | reverse complement strand
ACAATATCGGCGCGGCGGTTGCGAATGGCGGAGATGCGATGCAGAGTGCGCTCGATGCCTGCGCGGTTATCGGAATCGAAGCTGCCGATGCGCGTGACGACGTATTGAATGGTCTCGTGCGTGACTTCGTCTTGGTCGAGGACGCGCTCGCAATCGGTGTAGCGCGCTGTCGGCACGCGCCCAAGGTCTAAAATGACCTCGACCAGCTCGTCAATATGTCCAATTTGTTCAAGCGAATCAACCAGATGATCAGGTAGGACGGCTTTCAGCTTCTCGATATCGTCAGTGATGTAACGTTCCATTCACAAAGAGCGCCTTCTCACGGTCAAGGGCAGACTCAGCAGGCGGAAAGTAATAGAATTCATGGCGGCGCGGCAACGCCAAGCGGATGTTCTCAATTGACTGCGCGCTGCGCACGGCTTGTTCACAGCGGCGCGCGGTGTGGCGCACCATCAGCGCTTGCGCGCCAAGCGGCTCAAAGTTCAGGCGTTCCAGCGCGCTGCTCAGCCATTCCTGATGGCGGTAGAGATGCACATAGACGGGCAGACGCTCGGCGCGCGGCAAGCGGCTGAGTGCATCGGCGAGCAGATCGACGGCGCGCGGCTGACAATCGTCGGGATTCATGATCAGATCGAGATAGATGCCACACTTGCCTTCGTGCGCGGCAAGATAGGCTGCCAAGCGTCCGCCGCGTCCGAAGACGAGCGCGTTGCGCGGCTCGGGCGGCGCAATGGCTTGGCGCAGCAGGCGCGGCACGTTTTCCAGATACAAGCTGTGCAGGGCGATGGCATCTTGCTCAACGGCAGGGCGCCACAGCGGCATCAGGCGGGCGCGCAAAGGCTGCGGAGCGCGCCGCCAGATAGTCTGGCGCGCATAGACGGCGAAGCCTGCCTGCCGCAAGACTTCGAAGGACGGCGCGTCTTCGGCGACTTCGGCGTTGAGCGTGATGGCGCCGCGCTTGCCGGCAGCGGCGATCATCGCTTCAACTAAGCGCAGCCAAGGCTCGCTATCGCTCTCAGGCGCGAGCGACGGCGCGATGAAGACGATGTGCGCGTGTTCTTCGCCTGCCTTGTGACGGAATTGCGCCACATAGCCGCTCTCGCCAAGGCGCAAGACGTAAGTGGGCGTGCCGAGATCGGCTAAGGGCAGGCTAGACCAGACGGCGTTCTCGACCATGTGGTTGCCTTGCGTGAGCGCCGTTAGAGAATCCAAACTGACGCTCATGGGCGAAAGCCGATGCACTAGCGGCAAATCGAGCGGTAAAAAAGGACGCACTTCTATCGAGTGTGGCATGGCTTGTTCACCTGCGCATGGGCACTGTATGTGCTTTTTGGATCATTCTACCATCGCCTTGCGCGCCTTGCAAGCAGCGGCGCAAGTGTGCCGTGAGGCAAAGTTGCGTTATAATGGCAGCTGAGCGACTGAATCTGAAATTCAGGTGGAAGCAAAAGAATATGCGCCTTAATCTACCTGCTTTCGGCAATCTTGCGGCGAGCAAGCGCATGAGAGCGTCCGACACACATGGCTTCGCGATCGCCAGCACTTTCTGGGCGAGTCTGGCGCTGCTCGTGGCGATCGGCGCGGCGGTGCTGGGATTGCTGTGGGCAGTGCAGTGGTACAATCATCCGTTCGCAGGCGCGATAATGTACCGAACAGGGACTGTGATCGGCGCGCGTCCGTTGGCGGGCGGCACGTGGGCAGCGCTTGAGGCGGGCGTCAAGCCTGGCGATAGGTTGCTCTCGATTGACGATCGTGTGGTGCTGGGCGCGAATGCAGGGCAGGCGCTGAACGCATATCTGGCGACGCTGCCGTTTGGGCATGTGGCGCGCGTTGAGGTGCTGCGCGATTTCAGGGACGCGAGCGCGCTGGCGCCTGAGTGCGCTGAGATCACGGGCGGCATTGCGCAATGCACGTTCAGCGTGCGCCTTGACCAATTTCCATTCGCCGATTGGCTCGGTTACTTCGGGATCAGCTTTTTCGTGGCGGTCTGCTTCATCGGGCTGAGCATCTGGCTGTGGCTGAAGCATCGGCATATCGAGGCGATTCGCGCTTTGATCGTCACACTGGCGGCAGGCGTGCTGATCGCGATAGGGCGCTTCGAGATCGGCAGCACGTATATGTTCGAAGTACCGATGAAGATCGGCTTGGCGCTGTGCAGCTACATGCTCTTTCAGTTCGGCTTGCTGTTTCCATATGCGCTGGTCGTGCCGCGCCGACGTAAGTTTTGGCAGGCGGGCGCAGCGATCGCAGTTGGCGCTGTGTTGGCGCTCTCAATCGCGCTGAGCGATTTCGCCTTCGAATTCGCGATTTTGCTGCCTGTGCTGCTGCTGGTCTTGGCGGGCGCATTCTTCGCAGGGAGCATGATCGTGCGGCGGCAGCGCGTGGCATCAGCGTTGGCGCGCGAGCGCGCATCCATCGCGCTGATCAGCATCGTCGTGCCGCTCTTGCCTGCCGCGATCTGGTGGATCGCGAATTTGATCGAGCAGCTGACGGATGTGAGCGGCATCAGTTTTTCCACAATCTATCTGCAATTGCCTGCGCTGCTCTTCTTCTTCGGCATGAGCTACGCCATTCTGCTGCGCAGCGATGGCAGCGCGTTCAGCGGCGACCGTCTGGTCAACGACGCGCTGGTGCTAGGCGCGCTGGGATTCTTGCTGACGGTTGGCTATTTGCTGCTGACAGGCGCGGCGTATCTGCTGACGGTCGGCTTCATCCGTCCTGATAGTCCTGTGCTGATCGGCGGCGTGCTGTTGGCGATCGCGCTGCTCTTCGCGCCGTTGCGCGTGCGCATGGAACGTTTTGTGGAGCGCGCGTTCTTCCGTCAGCGGCGCTACTATGCGCAGCGGCTGGAGCAATTCACGCGCAATCTGGCGACGGCGACTGAGGTGCGCGACGTCGTCCAGCAGCTGGATCGCGAGATCAAAGAGACGCTCGATCCGCAGTATTGTTTCATCTACGTTCAAAACGTCTTCACGGGCGATTACGAGCCGATTCGCGATCGCAGCGCGCGGCGCTCACAGACCGACATTCGCTTCAAGGCGGAAGGCGGCTTGGTGCGCTTGTTGGCTGAAGGCGAGCCAATCGTTGACCTGACGCGTGAGACGTTCTCATCAGCCGAGCTGCAAGCGGATCGTCCGCGCTTGGCAGTGCTGAACACGCCGATCATCGCGCGGATGCAGAGCGCGCGCCGCTTGAATGGCTTCATCGCGCTCGGTCCGCATCGCGGCAGCGCTGCTTACACTCACGAAGATTTGCGCTACCTTGAAGGCTTAGCGATGCAAGCGGCGGCTGCGCTAGAGCGCGCGCAGGTCATCCTTGAGTCGCAACAGAACGAGCGCGAGCTGAAAGTGTTGGTGCAGGTCAGCGCCAGCTTGAACATCGCGATGGATTTCGATACGCTGCTCGAATTCATCTATGCGCAGGTCAGCAAGGTGATTGAAGCGCCGAATTTCTACATCGTCTTGTACGATGAGCGCACCAACGAGCTGACCTACGCCTTCTATCAGGAAGAAGGCGAGCGCATTCCTGAGCGCGAAGGCTACCGTCGGCAAGCAGGTCACGATCTTCTGAGCGAGATCATCCATACGCGGCAGCCTTACCGCACCGATAACTACGTCCGCGATATGCAGCGGCGCGGCGCTGAGCCTGAGAATGCGCAACTGCGCGCATGGCTTGGCGTGCCGCTCAACGCGGCAGAAGGACGCTGCATTGGCGCTTTGGCGCTCGGCACGACTGAGATCGGCGCGACCTACACTGAAGAGCAGACCAAGCTCTTCTGGAACATCGGCGACCTTGCTGCGACGGCGCTCTACAAACTGCGCTTGCTGGAAGAGAGCAAGCAATTGGCGCGCCAGATGAAAATGCTGAACGATACCAGCTCGCAGCTTGCCACGCTCTTCGAAGACATAGACGCGCTGCTGCAAAACATCGTCGAGTCGGCGGTCACCATTTTGGATTGCGAAGCAGGCAGCCTGCTCTTGGTGGATGAGGACAGGCGCAATTTGGTCTTCCAACTGGCAGTTGGCGGCGGCGGCGAAGAGTTGGTCGGCACGCGCATACCGATTGGCAGCGGCATCGCAGGCTTGGTGGCTGCCACAGGACAGTATCAGATCGTCAACGATGCGCAGCGCGATCAGCGTTGGTATGGCGAGCTGCGCGCTGCGCAAGGCGCTGACTTCAGCACGACGAGCATCCTCGCCGTGCCGCTCATCTCGCGCAACAAGGTGATCGGCGTGCTGGAAGTGATGAACAAGCGCGATGGCACAGGCTTCGACGATAACAACGCCAATCTGCTGATGGCGTTCGCCGGTCAGGCGGCGGTCGCTGTTGAGAACGCCAATATGTTCCGCAGCACAGATGAAGCGCTCTCTGAGCGCGTGCGCCAGCTCTTCAACATGCAGCGCATTGACCAAGAGCTGAACCGCACGCTCGATTTTCAGCGTGTGGTCGATCTGACTGTGGATAACGCCATTCGCGAGAGCGGCGCCGATGCCGCGCTTTTGGCGCTCGTCAGCCAAGATCGGCTGCGCTTCGAAGTGGTCGGTTGCGCCGGCTATCCTGAGCGCATTGTCAAGGTCGGCGATACCTTCTCAATCGATCAAGGCATTTTCGGTCAAGCCTACCGCCGCAACCGTCCGCTGCTGACGCCGAGCAGCACATTGCCCATTGACGGCTTGACCATCCTGCCCGACACTGTCAGCCAGATCGCCGTGCCGATGATCACAGGCGATAGAGTGACAGGCATTTTGTTGCTAGAGACGACGCAACACGGCGTCTTCTCGCAGATCGCGGCTGAGCATATCGAAGGCATCGCTGAACACGCCAACACTGCCATCGCCAACGCGCAGTTGTTCGCGCAATTGCAGCGCGCCAACACGCAGCGCATCAGCTTCATCGGCAAAGTGGCGCACGAATTCAAGAATCCGCTGGCGTCCATCAAAGGCTACGCTGACCTGCTCAGCACGCGCGTGCTTGGTGCGCTCAACGAGCAGCAGCAGAACTACATCAACATCATTCAGCGCAACGCGCTGCGCCTGCAGCAGCTGGTGGAAGACTTCACAGACGTGACAGCGCAAGAGACAGGCAATCTGCGCCTGAACATGCGCGCCGTGAACTTCTTCAGCGTGGTGCTTGATACCGTCCGTCCGATGCAGCGCGCCTTCGATGAGAAGAATCAGCAGGTCATCCTGAACGTGCCTGAAGACTTGCCGCCCGTCTGGGCTGATGAACGGCGCCTGATCCAAATCCTGACCAATTTCATCAGCAATGCCAACAAATATACCAAGCCGCACGGCAAGGTGACCATCTTCGCTGAGCATACGCGCAATGTGTGGGACGAAAACGGCGCGCCTGAAGTGGTGCATTGCGCCGTGAGCGATACAGGCATCGGCATGAGCGCCGAAGACTTGCGCAATCTGTTCAGACCGTATTGGCGTAGCGATAATCCTGAGGCGAAGGATCAGCCTGGCACAGGCTTGGGCATGTCGCTGACGCGCGGCTTGATCGAAGCGCACGGCGGCAGAATCTGGGTTGAGAGCGAGCTTGGCGTCGGCACCACCTTCCATTTCACCATCCCTGTGGCGAAGGAAGGCGAGAAGATCAAGCAGTGATGCTGCGCCGCGCCAATTTGCCGCTGTGGATCATCGTGGCTGCCTACCTTGTGCTAGGCAGCCTGTATTTGCGCGCCACGCCGCACGGACGCACGCCTGATGAGCGCGAGCATGTGCGCACTATCGAGCAGATCGCACGCGACGGCTGCTGCCCTGTGCTGGAAGTGCGCGACACCTGGACGGATTATGAGGATCATCAGCCGCCGCTCTATTATCTCTTATTGGCGCCGCTCTACCGCGCCACAGATGGCGATTTGGACGCGCTGCGCGCGGCGACCTTACTGATCGGCAGCGGCGCGCTCTTCGGCGCGTGGAGCGCTATGCGCGCGCTCTTTCCGCAGCAAGTCTGGATCGCTATTGGCGTGACAGGCTTCGTCGCGTTTTTGCCGCAGCGGCTCGGCATGGTGGTCGGCGTGAACAACGACGCGCTGGCAGAGAGCTTGGCGGCAGCGCTCTTGGCGCTGTGCCTCTGGTGGCTACGTCCGAACAGCCGCGTGCAGCCGTTCTGGATCGGCGCGCTGGCAGGCGTCTGTCTGGTGACCAAACTGACGCTCTATCCGCTGCTGGCAGCCGTCGCGCTGACGCTTTTTTGGCGATCGCGCCGCGCCGAGCGACCATGGCGCGCGCTGCTGCGCGACGGCTTGGCGATCGCCGCGCCTGCCCTGCTGATCGGCGGCGCGTTTTGGCTGCGCAACATCGTCGTCTACGGCTTTCCCGATTTTTTGGCGCAGCAGCGGCACGATAGCCTTGCGCTCAGCCTTTCAGGGCAGCCGACCGCTGAGCAGTGGATCGCGCAGCGCGGCGTGAACGGCTGGCTGGAAGATTTGATCGGCACGACTTTCCAGAGCTTCTGGGGACAATTCGGCGAGATGGCTGTGCCGATGCAGAGCAGCACTTATCACATCCTGCACATCCTGACCGCGCTCGCCGCCATAGGCGCACTGTACACTGCCATTAGCCGCGCGCGGCGCCTTGAGCGCAGCCAATGGCAGGCGTTGAGCGTGCTTGCCGTCGCGCTGATCGGCGTGGCAGGCGCCTTTTTCTACTACAACTTGAAATTCGTGCAGTTTCAGGGACGTTATTTATATCCTGCGCTGCTGCCCATCGCGCTTTTTTATGTGAGCGGCGCGGCAGGCTTCGGCTTTTGGCTGCGCGCATGGCTGCCCCCGGCGCGCCGTTGGCTCAGCCTAGGCGCGCTGAGCGTCCTGCTCAGCCTAGGCATGGCAGCCTTCGCCTTTTACGCGCTCCAGCGCGTCCTGATCCCTTTCCTCGTCTGAAACAACGCGCTCAATGCAAATGCGCGCAACTGCGGGCGCGCTTCGAGCGACCGCAGAACGGCGCGCCAATTCATCTGTGGTGCGTCGCCGCACCAAGCCGCTAGAAACTATCCGCACCAGAGATTCTCGATAGACTGCAAACGGTCTAGTGCGCAGTCTCTTCAGGACTGCGCGTTTCAGTGCCCTCAATGGGTCGTAGGTGGTTGCAACCTGGGCACAGCTGAGCGCCGAAGAGCTTCAGCGGCGTAGTTTCAGTACCCTCAATGGGTCGTAGGTGGTTGCAACTGAGATCATCAAGATGCAAGACGCGCAGCGCGTCTGTTTCAGTACCCTCAATGGGTCGTAGGTGGTTGCAACACTATCGAGATTCGGGGTGAGCCCTTCGGAGTCCCGTTTCAGTACCCTCAATGGGTCGTAGGTGGTTGCAACCGAACTCCGCTACCAATGCGAACTCCGCTACCAATGTTTCAGTACCCTCAATGGGTCGTAGGTGGTTGCAACGCCTCCTGACAGGCGAACCAGTCGAGCTCTCTTGCGAGGATTCAGTACCCTCAATGGGTCGTAGGTGGTTGCAACCGATCTCCCGCTACTGGAGAGCACACGCCGTGTGGGTTTCAGTACCCTCAATGGGTCGTAGGTGGTTGCACCACTGAGGCGGACAGGCAATACGAACTGGTGGTTTCAGTACCCTCAATGGGTCGTAGGTGGTTGCAACACCTGCCCCGCTCTCGATTATTTTCATGTAGCTCTGTTTCAGTACCCTCAATGGGTCGTAGGTGGTTGCAACTAACGCCAAAGCTGCGCATCTTGAAGCAGAAAGACGTTTCAGTACCCTCAATGGGTCGTAGGTGGTTGCAACTTCGTCAGCCCGCTGGACTATCCGCGCAATGCTGCGTTTCAGTACCCTCAATGGGTCGTAGGTGGTTGCAACAACTCCTTGCGCCCATACGCCACGCGGTTCCTCGCAGTTTCAGTACCCTCAATGGGTCGTAGGTGGTTGCAACCAAGCGGAGTGTCTCTATTGCCGCGATCCAGCTTTTGTTTCAGTACCCTCAATGGGTCGTAGGTGGTTGCAACCTGCCCGACCGCTGGGATATGGTCTGCAGTGAGAAGTTTCAGTACCCTCAATGGGTCGTAGGTGGTTGCAACCCAATCTGCGCGCACTCTGGTCGGGCAGGACGCTCGTTTCAGTACCCTCAATGGGTCGTAGGTGGTTGCAACATTGTGATGGCTGAGGTTATAAAGCGCGTCCTCGCGTTTCAGTACCCTCAATGGGTCGTAGGTGGTTGCAACTGGAAGCGCGTCGTGCGCGTGGACGGCGAGCGCGCGTTTCAGTACCCTCAATGGGTCGTAGGTGGTTGCAACGCCGCCCGACGTCGCTAAGCCGAGCGCCGCTAACGGTTTCAGTACCCTCAATGGGTCGTAGGTGGTTGCAACAGCACAAGCTACCGCGCCGCAATCGGGAGCGCATATTGGTTTCAGTACCCTCAATGGGTCGTAGGTGGTTGCAACCTCGCAGTCGATGTGCTGCTGGATTTGGGGCGCGTCGTTTCAGTACCCTCAATGGGTCGTAGGTGGTTG
>DAOTWB010000271.1:0-5212 GCA_034436235.1 Anaerolineae bacterium | reverse complement strand
GGCATTATAACATATCCGCCCTGCTTTGCGCGTGCTACAATAGGCAAAATTATATATAAAGTTTCTTGTGAGGCGTTTCAGATGACTCGATACATCGTTCGGCGTTTGCTGCAGGCTGTGCCGCTGCTTTTTTTGATCAGCTTGATCTTGTTCGCGCTGATGCAGACCGTCGGCGATCCTGTCGCCACGATGGGCGGCAGGCAGCCGCTCGATGACGCCGATCGCATTCGCCTGCGCTGTCAGCTCGGTCTCGATCAGCCGAGCTTGACGCAGTACATCTTCTGGCTGATCGGCAACGATTGGACGCTGCTGGATACCAACTGCAACGGCGTCCTTGATGACGGCGATACCTATGGCAGGCAGCGCGGCGTCTTGCGCGGCGATCTCGGCAGCTCGATCACAGATCGCAGACCTGTCGGCGCAGTCATCGGCGAGAAGATCGGCAACACGCTGCTGCTGATGGTGCCGGCGCAAATTTTGACCATCCTGATCGGCGTCGGCGTCGGCATTTACTCAGCGCTGCGGCAGTACTCGCTCTTGGATAACATTGTCACGGCGCTCTCATACGTCTTTCAATCTATGCCGATCTTCCTGATCGCTTTGCTGCTGGTCTATCTCTTCAGCGTGAGTTTGAATCTGTTGCCGCCGAATGGCATGTTCGATCCGCTTGGCGACCGCTCAATCCTCGATGTGCTGCGCCATATGATTTTGCCTGTCTCAGCGCTGACCTTGATCAGCGTAGCAGGCTACAGCCGTTACATGCGCGCCAGCATGTTGGAAGTGCTGAACGCGGATTACGTGCGCACAGCGCGCGCCAAAGGTCTGGCTGAGCGCGACGTCAACTTGATCCACGCTTTGAAAAATGCTAGCTTGCCAATTGTCACGCTGATCGGCTTGGATTTGGGCAGCTTGATCGCCGGCGCTGTAGTCACTGAGTCGATTTTTGCGTGGCCCGGCATGGGATCGCTGTTTTTGACCGCGCTTGGTCGCGACGATTATCCTGTGCTGATGGGCATTCTGATGCTCACCACGCTCTCGGTGATCGTCTTCCAGCTGCTAACCGATATCGTCTACACATGGCTCGATCCGCGTATCCGCTATTAGCGTAGGAGCGTGCGAAATGACCGCTGAGGCACTCGCGCTGCAGACGGCGGCGCCAAAGGACGAGAATCGTGCATGGCGCCGCTTCCGCAAGCATCGCATGGCGATGTTCGGCTTATTTTTGCTGCTCAGCCTGATCGCTTTTGTGATGATCGGTTCAGCGTCAATTCCTTATGAGCGCGCCACAGCGCCAGAAGTGCGCAATCGGCTGCAAGCGCCGAGCGCAGTCGCGCCGTTCGGCACGGATCAGCTGGGACGCGACGTATTGGCACGCGCCATTTATGGCGGTCAGCTCTCGCTATTGATCGGCGTCTCAGCCATGTCGCTCTCAATTTTGATCGGGACGCTGATCGGCGCGTTGGCGGGCTTCTATGGCGGCATTGTTGATAGCTTGCTGATGCGCTTCACTGAGGCGATCATGACCATTCCACGCTTATTCCTGCTCCTAGTGCTGGCGAAGTACTTCGGCGGACGAATGCCGAGCCTGTCATTCTTCGGGCGCGAGCTGAGCGGCGGCGTGCTGGTCGTCGTGGTCGTGATCGGCATCACCAGCTGGACGAGCCTTGCGCGCATCGTGCGCGCTCAGATTCTCTCGCTGAAGAACATGGAATTCGTCACAGCTGCTGAGAGTTTAGGCGTGCCGCGCCGTCGCATTTTGTTCCGTCACCTGCTGCCGAACACGCTCGCCTCGATCATCGTCTCGGCAACGCTCGGCATCGCCGGCGCCATTTTAAGCGAGTCGTACGTCAGCTTCTTAGGGCTAGGCGTGGACGCCAAAACGCCGACTTGGGGCAACATGATGCAGATCGGCTATCGCTACATCAGCACGGCGCCGTGGATGTGGCTCTTTCCGGGCGTCCTGATCGTGATCAGCGTGCTGTGCATCAATTTCATCGGCGATGGACTGCGCGACGCGCTCGATCCGCGCAGCACGAAAGGTTGAGCGGCGCAAATGCGGCTATAATCTGTCCAATTCAGATGCCGAGAGAAAGTCGCCATGAACGCCTTTGAGCTGCTCCACAATCGCATTGATCTGAGCGCAATTCCTTTCACTGAGCGCGGCTCGCGCCTGTTGATCTTCCGCGAAGGCAACCGAGTCGCCATTCGCCTTGCCGAGCGCTGGGAACGCTGGCAGGGCGAAGTTGGACATTACCGTCAGCGTCCGCCGATTCTCGACCAATTGACCTTCCTGAACGCCGACGGCGCGCCGCAACCATTCGAGGTCGATTCGTATCCGCACTGCGTCACGCTCTGCACGCCGCTCGGCAACTTCGCTTGGACGTTCGTCGAGCCTGAGGCAGTCCTGATCCGCCTGCCTGAAGGCGCTTACGGCTTGAGCTTTGAAGCGCACGCCACGCGCGGCGCCACCGATCGGCGCGGCGGCACGCTGCACGGCAAGCGCAACATCGCCTACACCACCAATGCGCGGCTTGTGGAGAACGAGATGTTCGCGCTCACAGGCGACCGCTTCCGCGTCAACGTCCGCTTGAGCGCTCGCGAAGGCGACGCGCTGCTGCTCAACGTCACGCCGCGCCTTGGCTACAATCGCGCGCTGCCACAGCCTGACGAGGCAATTCAAGCCGCGCGCGCCGCTTGGCAGGCGTGGTTCGATGCTGTGCCGCAGGTCTTGCCTGAATACGAATGGCAATACGCGCACGCTTGGTGGATCGTGCGCGCCGGCTTGCTCAACACGCGCTATTACTTCACGCGCGAGGCGCTCGTGCCGTCCAAAATTCACTACATCGGCGTCTGGCAATGGGATCAATATTTCCACGCGCTCGCCTATCGGCATGTGGATACGCGCTTGGCGGAAGATCAAATTCGCATCGTCCTCGATCATCAGCGCGAGGACGGCATGTTGCCCGATGCAATCCACGATGAAGGTTTGGTCACGCGCCTGACGCGCCCTGTGGACGCCGATGTGACCAAGCCGCCGCTCACGGCTTGGGCAGCTCTGAAAGTGTTTGAGAAATGCGGACGACTAGACTTCTTGAGCGAAGTTTATGAGCCGATCGCGCGCTGGCACGCTTGGTGGCTGCGCGACAATCTGAGCGAGAGCGGCTTGTGCCACTATCAGCATCCATTCTCCAGCGGCTTGGACGATAGTCCGCTGTGGGACGACGGAATGCCTGTCGTCTCGCCCGATCTGAACACTTACATCGTGATTCAAGCAGAGAGTCTGGCGCGCATCGCCGCCTTGCTCGGCATGACGGCTGAAGCGGCGCATTACCGCGAGCAGGCGCAGCAGCACACTGCGCTCATGCTGCAGACGCTCTGGGACGAGCGGCGCGGCTATTTCAACGCGCTCTATCAAGGCAAGCCTATCGAGGTCTTCACGCCGTTTCAGCTCTTGCCGCTGTGGACAAGCCGCTTGCCCGAGCGCGTCAACGCGCGCCTGATCGCCCATCTGACCAATCCGCAGACCTTCTGGAATAAGTGGGCATTGGCGACCGTCGCCCTGAACGATCCGAAGTTCGATCCTGACCAGATGTGGCGCGGACCGATCTGGGCGAACATCAACTATCTGTTCATCGAAGCGCTCAATCGCGTCGGTCGCCCTGAGCTTGCCGATGCGCTGCGCCGCAACACGCTTGAGCTGATCATGCAGAATCGCGACATCTATGAGTACTACAATCCGCTCACAGCCGCGCGTCCGCCGAAAGCGGCGCCGATCTTCGGCTGGACGTCTGCCGTGTTCATTGACCTCGCCATTCAAGAGACGGCGTACGTCACACACGGCAGCTGAGCCGCTCATTCCACACGCAACGTCTCAGCGGCTGTGCGCAGGACTGTGCGCGTGTAGTAATCGGCGCGCTCAGCAGGCGTCACCAGCTCCAACACGCGCAGCGTGTTGCCGACGATCGAGACGGCGATGGTCTCTGTGCCTGCTTCTGCCACAAAGCGGTAGAACGTCCAGCGGACGCCGCCAAGCCGCACAGTTTCCAGCTCGTCAATCCGACCGTCCTGTGCAGTGCGCCGCAACGTCTCCAGCAGACGGCTGAGCGTGACGCCGTTGAAACGATACAGGTTCAAGCGCGCCTCGCCGCCGCCTGAGCGCGCGCCGAGCGCCGTCGTGCGCCAGCTGGGTGGCAGATTCAAGCGGAAGACGCCGTTCTGCGTGGTGATGCGGCGCGCTTCGCTGGGCAACGGCTGCGAGTCGAGGTAAGCAACGGCAGCTGCCATCAACGGATCGTCTTTGCTCAGCACATGCTCAGCCGTGATCGGCACGCGGATGGTCGGCTGTACGCCTTTGCCTTCGATGTGAATGCGTCCTTCAGCGTCTAAGGCGCGCCCGCGCGTGTACACGAATTGGATATCGTGCGGCAAAACAACCTCAAAGCGCGAGCCGCCCAGACCTGCCGTGCCGTAATAGCCAACGATCTGCGCGCGCTCTCGCAAGGTCAGGTAGTAGCTGAAGAATTCGCAGGCGCTGGCGCAATCAGGGCTGACTAAAACGACCACGTTGCCGTTGTAACGTTGCTCAGGCTCAGGCGGCAATAGCAGATTGCGCTCGCGCTCATTCACAGTGAACGCCTGCGCTTCATCGTCGTACTCAGCGCTGTTGCCGACCTCAAGCGGCGCGTCGAAGAAGGTCGAAGCCGTCAGCAAGGTCAGGTAAGCGCTGCCGCCGCCGTTATCGCGCAAGTCAATGATCAAGCCGTCTTTGCCGTCGCGCTCAGGCGCGTTGCGCGCACGCTCGATGGCGCGCTGCCACAAGCGCAAGGTGAGCGGCAGGTCATCGGCGAAGCTGTAAAATTGCAGGACAGTGTAGCCATCCACTTGGCGCGTCTCAATCGGCAGCCAGCGATCAGGCTTCTGAGCGCGGTAGAACGGCTGAAAGTCAATCAAGCCGCTCACGTCTTGCACAAAGGTCAACGCGACCGTCTGCGCAGCGCTTGAGTCAGGATTGCGGAAGGTGACATCGATTGACTTGCCGATCTCGCCGCGAAACAGGTCGCGCTGCTGCAGGATCAGGCGGTTATACGGCGTGGCAATGCCTGTGTTGCTGAACGGCTGCACTTTGGCGAGCGCCTCAGCGACGGGCAAGCCGTTCACGGCAATAATCTCAGCGCCCACTTGCAAGCCTGCGCGCGCGGCAGGCAAATTTTCG
>DAOTWB010000270.1:0-9834 GCA_034436235.1 Anaerolineae bacterium | reverse complement strand
GCTGTCGGCGTCACAGGCGTGACGGTCACGAGGCGCGCCGCTTCAAGGGCGAGCCGCGCCGCGCTGATCTCGCCGTTGAGCAAAGCGTCCAACTGAGCGACCAAGCCTGCGGCGCCGCCTTCAGGCTGCAAGCGCTGCCTGAGCGCCTCAAAGTTCTGCTGTCCGCATAGCTCGATGTACTTGGCGCGCAAGGCGCGGAATTTCTCAAGCGCTGTGTTGAGAGCCTCGAAGATGCTCACAAGATCAGGTTGCGTGCGCGCGTCTTCAGCGAGCAACGTGCGCGGCGCAAGCTGACTCATGGTCAGTTCGATGCAGCGCGGCGACCTATTCAGCGCGTCCACGTCCGCTTGAAAATCGAGCAGCGGCTGCCGAAAGGCTGCCACTTCATCGTTGAGCGCGCTCAGGTAGTTCTGCGCTTCGATGATCAGCGCAGCACGGCTGGTGGCGAGGACGGGCGTCGGTTGCGCGGCGATCAATCCGATGGGCGGTCCGCCGCTCAAGGCGCGGATGACGATCATCAGCACGTTGAGCGCGACCAAGGCGCCAAGACTGATGGCGAGCGGCTTGCGCAGCCGAGCGGACGTTTGGTCAGGCGGCTCTGGCGGCGGCGCGCTCTCGGCGTCGCGCGCTTGCTGCATACGCCGAAAGATGCGCAGCGCCTGCTCAGCAGCGCGCCGCACGGACTCATCTTCATTTTCGTCGAGATAAGTGTTCACCAGCGCGTCAATGGCGGCAGGATCGCGCAACTCGCCGAGCCGTCTTGCCGCTTGACGGCGCTCTGCCACTTTCTCCGAGTCGCTCAGCTGCGCGATCAGGATGTCGCGTTCGTTCTCCGCCATCGCCTAAACCTTTCTTCAGCGCACGCGGAACAAACAAGTGCCTGTGTTGATCTCTTCATCGCCGCCCGGTCCGAAGGATTTATCGCCATCTTCAATGCGGCGCGACCAAGTTAGACGGTAGCTCACGCGATACTCGCCAACTTCCAACGTGCCGATCGGCACGAACCAGCGCACCTCAGGGCGACCGTTTGGCGCGCGAGTCAGCGCCGTACGATAGTTATTATAATCGTCCAACTTGCGGATGAGCTGCCACAGCTCGCCATCTTTGCGCTCCAGCTGCACTTCATAGGTCGCGGCGTCAAGATGATCTTGAATCTGCTGAGCAGTGCGCGCAAACCATGTCCAGTAGATGCTCAGCGCGTCAGTCGGACGGAAGACTTTGTTCGCCTCAGCGCGGAAGGCGGGCAGATCGCAGTAGGCAAGGATATCCGTGCGCAGATTGGCGCGCGCAGGGATGGTCGGCACGAGCGTGGGAAAACTCACAGCAGCGCGCGGCTGCGCAGCGCGCGCGGTCAGCTCGGCTGTGGCGAAGATCGGCACGGCAGTCCGCTCAGGCACGCTGACCAGCTCGCCAAGCATCCAGCCTTCAGTGCCATCTTCCAGCAGCACGTTGTACCACAACAGGTCGCTGCTAACACCGATCACGATCAGCGGCGTGCCGCTCTGCACAGTGCGCAATGGCTCGTAATCGGTGCCGGGACCGACGCGCAGGCGCACGTTGGCGCTGCGATTGTTGACGACGCCGCGCACTGCCACAGTTGGCGCAGGAGTTGGCGTGGCGGTCGCCGTAGGGACGAAAGGCGTATCGGTGGGCGGCAATGTGTTGGTCGGGATGAGCGTGCTGGTCGGAATGGGCGTGGCAGTGAAGCGCGGCGTCATGGTCAGCAGCGGCGCCAGCGTGTTGGTCGGCACGGTTGGCACAAAGACGACCTGAGTCGGAAACGTCTGAGCATTCAAGCCGCAGGCGGTCAGCAGCAGCGTCAGCAGCAGCCACGCGCCTGTGCGGATTGGATGATCTAGGAGATTTCGCGGCAACAACAGTCTTTCCTCCGCGCCTTCGGCAGATTGCCTACAGCGCACTGGGCGATCTCTAATGCGGTAGAGCGCGCCGCACGTGCTAAGATTCGTGATGAAAGCGACCGACGCGCCAAAGTTATTGTAGCGACTTTTGAGCGAAGGAGAAAATGCTGTGGACGCGGCAGATGAACAATTGGCGGCGCGCGAGCGGCGCTATCGGCTCACCTTGTTCGGCGGCGCCGCGATCATCCTTGTCTTGGCGCTGGGCATGTGCGCCAGCTTCGCAGCCGTCGCGCCGAGCGTGTGGCGTCCATTGGAAGGCGCGACGCGCATCGTCATTCAGATCACGGGCGAAGTGCGGCGCATTGGCGGAATGCCGATGCCTGCCGATGCCGTCTTGCGCTCGCACATCATCCGCGAAGCGGGCGGCATTTTTGAGTACGTCACACAGCACACTACGCAAGAACTCTTCAGGTTCTACTACTATCTGCTGGCGCAAGTGAACGGCTGGCGAGTTGGCGCGCAGCCGCTGCTGACCGATGATCGCGCTGAGTTCCGCTTCTACCTGAACAATTTGCCGCGCCTGACCATCATCAAAGCGTTCTGTACAGCCGAGACTTGCACGGTCACAGTGGACTACTGATCCGATCTTTCACGGCGCGTTGAAATGCGCTATACTTCTCAGCATCTTGTGCCAACAAGGATGACGCGCTCTGAACATGCTGGATTACATGCCCGTCTTGGCAGTCGGCTTCGCCGCTTCGGTCGGCTTGGCGCCGCTGACGCGCCAGTTGGCACAGCGCATTGGCTTGGTGGATAAGCCGAGCGCGCGCAAAGTGCATCAGATGCCGATTCCCTTGATGGGCGGACTCTCGATCTATCTCGCCTTTTTGCTGGCGTTGCTGATGTTCGGCAATCAGCCTGCGCACTTGAACGAGCTGATCGCGATTGTGCTGTGCGCCAGCTTTCTGACCGCCGTCGGCTTCTGGGATGATCGCAAAGAGCTGCGTCCGCGCACCAAATATGCCTCACAATTGGCGGTGGCGCTGTTCTGCGCGGCGGTTGGTTTGCGCGTGGACTTGTTCGGCAGTTTGCCGCTGGATATCGCGCTGACAGTCTTTTGGTACGTTGGGATCATCAACGCCGTCAACTTTCTGGACAACATGGACGGCTTGGCGGCAGGCACCAGCGCCATCGCCGCCTTTTTTCTGTTCCTGCTCTCAGCGCTGCAAGGGCAGACTCTGGTCTCAAGCCTTTCGGCAGCGTTATGCGGCGCGCTGATCGGCTTTCTGATCTACAACTTCAATCCTGCCAGCATGTTCATGGGCGATATGGGATCGCTGCCGATTGGCTTCCTCTTGGCAGTGCTTGGCTTGAAGCTGCGCTTTGCGACTCAGGTGCCGGCTGCCAGTTGGATGATTCCGATCCTTGTGCTTGGCTTGCCGATCTTCGATACGACGCTGGTGGTGTTCACGCGCCTGCGCGAAGGGCGCTCGCCGGCGCAAGGCGGCAAGGATCACAGCTCACATCGTCTGGTGGCGATGGGCTTGCATCCGCGCCTTGCCGTGCTGACGCTCTACGCCGCGTGCGTGCTGCTAGGCATGGCGGCTATCTTGATCAGCTTCGCGCCGCTTGAAGCAGCGTTATTGATCGGCGGCGGTGTTGGCACAGTCGGCATTGGGACGTTCATCATCTTAGAGGTCGTGCGCATCAAGCAGCAGCGCAAGCTGCGCGCCGAAGCATCACAGCACACACAGAAGGGATAGCTCACACAGCTCATGGCAACATACTTGGTCACAGGCGGCGCAGGCTTCATCGGCTCTCACCTTGTGGACGCGCTCCTAGTGCGCGGCGAGACCGTGCGCGTGGTGGATAACTTCGCCACAGGCAGCCGCGAGTACATCGCTTCTGTGCGCGACTGCATTGAGTTCTACGAGACAGATATCACCGACCTTGAGGCGCTGCGCAAGCCGATGCACGGCGTGGATTACGTGCTGCATCAGGCGGCGATTCCTTCTGTGCCGCGCTCGGTCGCCGATCCGATCTTGACGCACGAAGCCTGCGCGACAGGCACGCTGAACGTGCTGATCGCGGCGCGCGATGCGCAGGTCAAGCGCGTGATCTACGCTGCGTCATCCTCAGCCTATGGCGATATCGAAGGCACGTACAAGCACGAGGACATGCCGCCGCGTCCGCTCTCGCCGTATGCGGTCGCCAAGCTGGTCGGCGAGCAGTACTGCCAAGTCTTTCACACGGTCTACGGCTTGGAGACGGTCTGCCTGCGCTATTTCAACGTCTTCGGTCCGCGCCAAGACCCAAACTCGCCGTACTCAGCCGTCATCCCGCTCTTCATGAAGGCGATGTTGGAAGGCAAACAGCCGACCGTCTTCGGCGACGGCACGCAATCGCGCGATTTCACGTATATTGAGAACGTGGTGCAAGGCAACTTGTTAGCTTGCCAAGCCGATGCGCGCGTGGCAGGGCAGGTGATCAATCTCGCCTGCGGCGAGAGCATCAATCTGCTCGATCTGATCGCCGCCATCAACGCGCTGCTCGGCACGCAGATCGAGCCGATCTTCGCTGAGCCGCGTCCCGGCGATGTGAAGCACTCTTGCGCCGATATCGGTCGGGCGCGTGAGCTGCTCGGCTTCGCGCCGAGCGTCTCCTTCGAGGAAGGCTTGCGCCACACGCTGGCGTGGCTGAGAAATGCCTGATCTACACTGACTTGGGAGAGAGGACACAATGGGATTATTCAGCGGGAAAAATGCGTTGATCTTCGGCGTCGCCAACAAGGACTCAATCGCTTGGGGCATCACGCAGGCGCTGCACGCGGAAGGCGCTAACATCGGTCTGAGCTACGCCAACGAGAAGCTCAAGCGGCGCGTTGAGCCGTTAGCGCAATCCATCGGCATCACTTTTCTAGAAGAGTGCAACGTGCTGGACGACGCGGCGCTCGATCAGGTCTTTGCGCGCGCGGCGCAGCACTTCGGCAGGCTAGACGTGCTTGTCCACGCGGTCGCCTTCGCCGAGCGCGCCGATCTGGAAGGCGAGTTTGTGAACACCAGCCGCGAAGGCTGGAATTTGGCGCTCGGCATCAGCGCGTATAGCCTAGTGGCAATGGCGCGCCGCGCGCGTCCGCTGATGACGGAAGGCGGCGCCATCGTCGCGCTCAGCTACTACGGCGGCGAGAAGGTTGTGCCGCATTACAACGTGATGGGCGTGGCAAAGGCGGCGCTGGAAGCGAGCGTGCGCTATCTCGCCTTCGATCTGGGCGGACAGAACATCCGCGTGAACGCGCTCTCGCCCGGTCCGATCAAGACGCTCTCAGGCGCGGGCATTCCCGGCTTCCGCGAGATGCTGCGCTATAGCGAACTCGCCTCGCCGCTGCACAAGCTGGTCACGCCTGAGGATGTAGGCAAGGCGGCAGTTTGGCTATGCTCAGATTGGGGCAAATTGGTCACAGGGCAGACGATCTACATTGACGCCGGTTATAGCGCGATGGGCGTGCCATACGGCGTCCTAGAGGCTGTGCGCGAGCGACCGCAAGAGGATTGATCGGCGCAGGGACGCCGCACGGCAAAGCTCAACATCTGCTCGCGGCGTCCGCGCTTCCGCATTCAACGGATTTTGTGTTCCATTCACAGCACTTTTGACGTATGATCGTCAAAAGCTGAGGACTGAGAACTTAGAAAGCAGGCAATCTGTGGCACGTATCTTAATCGCAGAAGATGAGCGCGATATCCGTGAGTTGATCGAACTGGTGTTGACGCACTTTGCGCAGCACGAAGTGTTCAAAGCGACCAACGGCGCTGAAGTGGTCGAGATGGCGCCGCAGGTCATGCCAGACTTAATTGTGATGGACGTGCGGATGCCGCGCATGACAGGCTATGAAGCCTGCGCCGCGCTCAAACAGATCGAGGCGGTCAAGGATATTCCTGTCGTCTTTCTCTCCGCCAAAGGGCAAGAATCTGAGATTGACGCAGGGCTGCAAGTTGGCGCGGACGATTACATCCTCAAGCCGTTCGCGCCTGATGAGCTGGTCAGGCGCGTCAACGAGATTTTGCAGCGCTTCGGCAAGCTGAACAACGCTTGAACAATCAAGCGCTCCGCCGCTCGGCAGAGCGCTTCGCTGTACCTCAATCATTCGCTCGGACGCGCCTCTAAGGTCACTTGGACATCCATGCGGCGCGTGCCGCGATAAATGGTCAGCGTGACGACATCGCCTGGCGTTGTGTTGGTGACCAAGTACGCGATCATCTCATCGAAATTGCGAATAGGCGTGCCATCAATCGCCACGATGATATCGCCGCCGAGCTGAATTGAGACGCCGCGCACCGTCACGCGGCGCGTGCCGCCGCGCAAACCTGCCGCATCCGCAGGCGAGCCCGGCACCACGCGCGCGATAATCACGCCGTAATCCACAGGCAAGTTGAACTGCTCAGCCAGCGCTGCGACCGTCAAACTGCCGAACTCGCCCAGCTGCGGACTGATTGACTCGATGCCCAGCCAGGTGTACTCAGCGCGTCCGCGCGCGATTAGCTGCGGCACCACGCGCTTGACCGTGTTGACAGGCACGGCGAAACCGATGCCTTGAAAACGACCTGTCTCGCTGCGAATGGCAGTGTTCACGCCGATCAGCTTGCCGTTGATGTCCAGCAGCGGACCGCCTGAATTGCCGGGATTGATCTGCGCGTCCACTTGGATGATGGCAGGATTTTGAAACGGCGTGCGCGTGCGCGGACTGAGCATTCGCGCTGAGTTCAAAGTGCGCCCTGTGGCGCTGATGATGCCTGTGGTCATCGAGCTGACCAAGCCGAACGGATTGCCAATCGCGATCACGCTCTGTCCAACTTTCAGGTCGCTTGAGTCGCCGAGCGCGATCGGCAGCAGGCGCTTGGCGTCCGTCTCAACCTTGATCACGGCAAGGTCGCTGAAATCATCTAAGCCAACTATCTCAGCGCGCGTCTGGTAGCCATCGCGGAAAGTGACCACGATCTCGCGCGCGTCGTAGACCACATGCGCGTTAGTCACAATGTGACCTTCAGTGTCCCACACGAAGCCTGAGCCGCTGCCGTCAAACTCGCTAGAGCGTGTGCGCGTCACTACTTCAATATTGACCACTGACGGCTCGACGCGCGCATAGACGTTGATCATGACCTGCTGCAGCGCCTCAGCCGCTGCCAAGACCATATCCGCCACAGGCGTCGGCGTGCTGAGCAGCAACGCCTGCGCGCCAATGGCAGGCGCAAAATCGTCTTGGCGGATTGCCGCTGATAGCTCAGCGCGTTGTGTTGGCAGCGCTGCGCTCACAATCACAGCGAAGCACAGCAGGGCGACGACCAAAAGCACGCTCAGGAACGCTGCACTGCGTCTCCAAAATTGACCCGACATAGCGACTCGCTCACTCGGACACTAGAAAAACGGTCGGAAAGTGCGCTTGCTCAGCGCTTGTTGCGGAAGCTGGCGAGCTTCTCAAAGAGCGCCAACTCTTCACCTGTCAGATTGGTCGGCACTTGCACCAGCACGCGCGCATATAGATTGCCGTACTCGTTGGGCTGCTTCAGGCGCGGCATACCGCGTCCGCTGATGCGAAACAGCCTGCCCGATTGCGTCTCAGGCGGGATGCGCAACTTCACCTCGCCGCTGAGCGTCGGCACGTTCACTTCGCCGCCCAGCACGGCTGTGTAAAGCGGCAGTTTGAGATCGGTGTAAAGGTCGTCATCGCGCCATTCGAAGATCGGATGCGGCTTGATCGAGACCACAAGGTACAGGTCGCCGTTCGGACCGCCGCCAAAACCTGACTCGCCTTCGCCTTCCACGCGCACGCGCATTCCGTCGCGTGTGCCTGCAGGAATGCGCACTGTCCGCCGTTTGTTGCCGCGCGTGATGACGCGCTCAGTGCCGCTGTAGGCTTCTTCCAAAGTCAGCTCGACAGGCATCTCCACATCCTGCCCGCGAATCGGCTGCCTGAAGCCGCTCTCGCGCGCGCGTCCGCCGCCGAAGATGCTGGCGAGAAAATCGGCGAAGCTGCCTTCCGTGCCGAAGCCGCTGAAGCCGCCGCCTGTGCCGCCGAGATCGCTCCAATTGACGCTCTGTCCGCTGCGCCACTGGTGATAATGATGACCGAGCTGATCGTAGCGCGCGCGTTTCTCAGCGTCGCTCAGCACTTCATAGGCCTCGTTGATCTGCTTAAAGCGCGCTTCCGCCTCTTTGTTGTTCGGATTGCGATCCGGGTGATAGCGCCGCGCCAGCTCGCGGTAGGCTTTCTTGATCTCTTCCGCGCTGGCACTGCGGCTCACGCCGAGAATCTTATAGTAATCCTGTTGCATATCCACGCGCTCCAGTTGGGAAATTTCTAACTTAGATTGTAGGAGCGCTTGCCTGCGCAGTCAACTAAGAAAATCATCAGCGCAATACAAGACAGCCGTCCTGTGCGGACGGCTGCCTGTGTGCGGCTCAGTGGCTGGCGAAGCGATAGCCGACGCCGCGCGAGGTGAGAATGTACTCAGGACGCTGTGGATCGGTCTCGATCTTCTGGCGCAGGTAGTGGATGTAGAGCTTCAGGCTGTCAATGGCATCGGCGTATTCAGGGCCCCACGCTTCCCTGACCAAATCAGTGCGCGTGATGACGCGACCGGCGTTGCGCACCAAGACGCCTAGCAGATTGAATTCCTTCGGCGTCAGATGCACCACACGGCTCTTGACCTTCACTTCGCGGTTGAGGAAATTGACGCGGAACTGCCCGCCATCGAAGACCAGCTCTTCAGAGATGGCAGGTCCGGGCGAGCGGCGCAGATGTGCGCGCACGCGCGCCACCAGCTCGTCGTTATCGTACGGCTTGATGATGTAATCGTCGGCGCCCATCTCCAAGCCTTTGACCACATCGCGGATTTCGCTGCGCGCTGAGATGAAAACGATAGGCACATCCGAAAGCTCGCGCAGGCGGCGGCAGACTTCCCAGCCGTCCATATCGGGCATCATCACGTCCAAGAGGACGAGATCAGGATGCGAGCGGTAAGCCTTGCGCAAGCCTTCTTCAGCGCGGTAGGCTTTGATCACCTCGTAACCGCGCCGCTCGAGCAGGATGCTGATCAGCTGCACAGTCGTCTCGTCGTCATCAATGACCAAAATCTTCTCAGGCATAGCGTTCACCTACCTCCACAGCGTGCCGAACCTCTCAGCAACTACCAGTTAAGGTGTACTCTAGCATGATTTTGCTTTCAAAGCAAGCTGTATTCTAACACTTTTACGCGGCTTTTATCGGCACGGAATGGCTCTTTTGAAGCGCAATCGCTAGTATCTATCGTGAATGCACTCGACGTAGGGCAAGCGACGGTTTGAAACAATTCTTGACAAAAGCGCACCTCAGGCGTTGTTTTGCAAGGCGAGCGGTGGTAAGATATCTGGTGAACGTGGGCTTGGTAAGATTCGCTCGGTGAGAACAACATCCCACAGACAAAGCAGCTTGAGTTCAGCCGACGCGCCGCTGCGCTAGTCGGCGTGTTGCGTTGTGGAAAGGAAAGCGTCTGTGAGCATTGCAACCGTCATCCTCGCCGCAGGGCAAGGCACGCGCATGAAGTCTGAGCGACCGAAAGTGCTGCACACAGTCGGCGGCAAACCGATGGTAGTGCGCGCAGTGGAAACTGCCGAGCGGATCGGCGCGCAACGCCTTGTGGTCGTAGTCGGTCACGGCGCTGAGACAGTCACACAGGCAGTGCGCGGACGCGCCGAGACCGTTTTACAAGCGCAACAGCTCGGCACAGGTCACGCCGTCTTGCAAGCCGCCGATCTGCTGCGCGGCGCGAGCGATTTGGTCGTCGTCCTCTACGCCGACATGCCCTTGTTGCGCCCTGAGACCTTGCAAGAGCTGATCGCGGCGCAGCGCGCCAACGCGGCAGGCAGCCTTGCCATGCTGACCGTCACTTTGACTGAGCCGCGCGGCTTCGGTCGCGTGGTGCGCGCCGCCGATGGCAGCGTC
>DAOTWB010000269.1:0-17330 GCA_034436235.1 Anaerolineae bacterium | reverse complement strand
ATTATAACACGCCACGCCTTCCGAAGGCATGGCGCGCCGCCCAGCCGAGTGCGATCACGGTGTTGTACCGCAAAAATCACCTCGACATGATCGCACAATCGCACACCTGACCACAAGCACTTGCCAATTTGAAGTCAGCTGAAATCTTTTGTAAATCTCATAAAAAATAAGGATATCTAATGAATATTTTAGAGTTTCTAGGAAATGAAATTGTGAATTTAAGCCATTTGATTGACGTAGAATGCAGTTTCTTTTAAATTTGCTATGAATCGTTCGCCATGACACTCAAAAGGTGTGGCATATGCGAGATTTTGAGCGTTTGCTGGACGCGCTGTGCTTTGCGGCGTGCAGTTTGCCTTGTTCGATCACATTCTGCCCGACATGGGCGCTCTACTGCGCTCTGCTCGATGAAGCGCGTATGGCAGGCGCGACGTCGCTCAGCGTGCCGACCGACTTGGCGCAAGCAGCGGCAGGGCGTTCAGAAGATACACAAGTCACACCTGAATATGTCATCGAGGCTTTTCTGAAGGAGTTTCCCAATGTCTCAAACGCTTAAGGTGTTTCTCAGCTTGGCTTTGCTGGTGTTGGCAGTTGGCATGGCGCCTGAAGCACACGCCCAAGAGTCAGTCTGCGACTTCAGCGGTCCGCCTAACACCGTTGTGGATGTAGAAGGTAAGAGCGTCACTGTTGCCGATGGCTCGCGCATTGTCACTGTCGGCGGACCAGTGACCGAGATTGTCTTCGCTCTCGGCGCAGGCGATAAAGTAGTCGGCGTGGATAGCTCTAGCTCGTATCCGCCTGAAGTGACTGAACTGCCGCAAGTTGGCTATCAGCGCCAACTGGCTGCCGAAGGCGTGTTGGCAGTGCAGCCAACGCTCATCCTTGCCACTGACGAAGCAGGTCCGCCGCCTGCTGTTCAGCAACTGCGCGACTCAGGTGTGCAAGTGGTGATGCTGAAGTCTGAGCCATCGCTGGAAGGCGCAATCAGCAAGATTTGTGGTTTTGCCAAAGCGCTTGGCTTGGAAGCGCGTGGCGAAGCGCTTGCTCAAAAAGTGCGCACGCAAATTGCTGAGGCAGAGGCGTTGCGCGCCAACTTGACGAGCAAGCCGCGAGTCATGTTCATCTACGCGCGCGGCGCAGGCGCACTCAGCGTCTCTGGCACCAACACATCCGCACACAACATGATTTTGTTGGCAGGCGCTGAAAACGCTGTGACCGACTACGAAGGCTACAAGCCATTGACGCCTGAAGCAGCGATCGCAGCTGCGCCAGACGTTCTGATGCTCTTGTCGCGCGGTCTGGAAAGCGTAGGCGGCATAGACGGCTTATTGCAATTACCCGGCTTGGCACAGACGCCTGCAGGTCAGGCGCGGCGCGTGGTGGCTATGGACGATTTGTACATGCTCGGCTTCGGACCGCGCCTGGGCAGCGCTGTGTTGGATATGACCTACTTGTTACATCCTGAAATTCCGCGTCCGCTGCCTGTTGTGCTGCGCTTGGACGGCAGGTTTGAGACGGCGCTCACCTTGATCGAAGAGGCAGGGCAGCTGGCATTGCTCAGCGGCGAGACGTCTTACACGCTCTTTGTGCCAACTGATGAAGCGTTCAAGGCAGTGCCGAAGGAAACCTTAGCAGGGCTGCGGCGCAGCGCAATTTCGCTGCAATCCGTTCTTTCCTACCACTACGTGCGCGGCGCGCTCAAGGCGAGCGACGTCTTGGCGCTGAATGGCAAACCATTGCCAACGCTGCTTGGCGCGCCAATCATGGTCAGTGTGGAAGATAACACAGTCCGCCTGAACGGCACGGCAAAGGTCATCGAGGCTGATCTGATGGCTGCCAATGGCGTCATCCACGTGATCGACTCAGTGCTGATCCCTGAGCGTCCTTCTCGATGAGCAGCTTGAGTGAAACGCGGAGCCGCTATCAGGCGGCTCTGCTGAAAAAATTCGAGGGCGCTCAACGCGCGCGCTTCGTCTTGGTAGTTTTGATCGCTCTGTTTGTGACAGCTTTCCTAGCCTCTGTTGGCATTGGTGCGGTCGCCATTGCGCCTGAGCAAGTGATTGCCATTCTCGCCAAGCAGGTTGGCATTGAGCTACCCATCGCTTTCGGTCGTCAACAGGAGTCAGTGTTGATCGCCATTCGGCTGCCGCGCGTCCTGCTCGGTTGCTTGGTCGGCGCAGTGCTGGCAATATGTGGTGCAGCGCTACAAGGCTTGTTCCGCAATCCGCTAGCTGATCATGGTCTGATCGGCGTTTCGAGCGGCGCGGCAGTGGCGGTAGTCGCTACGATTGTGCTTGGCGTGACAGCTTTCAGCGGCGTCCTGATCGGACTGGGTCTATTTCTGTTGCCTGCGGCAGCGTTCTTGGGCGGTTTGCTGACGACACTGATCATCTATCGCCTTGCGCACAGAGATGGACGCACAGTGGTCGCAACGATGTTGCTGGCAGGCATTGCCATCAACGCGCTAACAGGTGCGGTCACAGGTTTGCTAACGTTTGTGGCGACCGACGCTCAGCTGCGCAATATCACTTTCTGGAGTCTGGGCAGCTTGGGCAGCGCCACTTGGAATGCCGTTGGCGTGGTAGCGCCGTTCACGTTGCTGACCATCGTGCTGCTGCCGCGCCTGGCGCGGTCGCTGAATGCCTTTCTGTTGGGCGAGGCAGAAGCGCGGCACTTAGGAGTGAATGTTGAGCGTGTCAAGCGGCTGGTGGTGATTTTAACTGCGCTGGCTGTTGGCGCAAGTGTGGCTGTGACAGGCGTGATCGGGTTTGTGGGCTTGGTTGTGCCGCATGTGCTGCGCTTGTTGATCGGTCCGGACCATCGTCGTTTACTGCCTTACGCGGCGCTGCTCGGCGCAAGTTTGCTGCTCGGCGCCGATCTTTTCTCACGCACGGTCGTGGCGCCTGCAGAGCTACCGCTCGGCGTGGTGACAGCCCTAATCGGCGCACCGTTCTTCCTGTGGCTGCTGTTGGGCAATCGTGCGAGGAGTAGCTTGTGAGCCTTGAAGCACGTCAAATCTCAGTCACGATTGGCAAAGCGCGTCTGCTCGACAAAGTCTCGCTATGCCTAGAAGCGGGACGTCTGGTTGCCGTGCTTGGCGCCAACGGCGCGGGCAAGTCAACGTTGCTCAAGGCGCTCAGCGGCGATATTGCGGTCAGTGCAGGGACTGTCTTGCTGGATGGCAGAGCGCTGAGCGAATGGCGACCTGCCGAGATAGCGCGTCGGCGCGCTGTCTTGCCGCAAGACTCAACGCTCAACTTTCCGTTCAGCGCTTTTGAAGTGGCGCTGATGGGCAGGATGCCGCATTGCAAAGGTATCGAAGGCGAACGCGATCGTCAGATCGCGCAGGCAGCGCTGGAGCGCGCGGGTGTAGCAGAGTTAGCACAACGTTCTTACACCACACTCTCGGGCGGCGAGCGTCAGCGCGTGCAGTTGGCGCGCGTTTTGGCGCAAATTTGGGAATGCGGCGAGCAAACGTGCTTCTTGCTGCTTGACGAGCCAACATCTAGCCTCGATCTGGCGCATCAACACAGCACACTGGCTGTGGCGCGTCAGTTCGCTGAGCAAGGCGTCGGCGTGTTAGCGATCCTACACGATTTGAACCTTGCCGCGCGCTATGCTGACTATATCTTGATCTTGAAGGCAGGGCGCGTTTTGGCAGAAGGCACACCACAGGCAACTCTGACCGCTGAAATTATCGAGGCAGCTTTTGAGACGCCTGTGGTTGTGATGCCGCATCCTAAATTCGACTGTCCTTTGATAGTGCCGATACCGAACGGCGCAAGCACTAATCCTGCTTGATGCGTTCCATCTTGAGCGTACTCTGAATGACCTCGTGAACTTCCAGCACAGGATGCCCAGCAAACGTGCCTTTAGGCAATGTGCCAGAACGCGCGTGTCCTTCCCGAAATTCGGCGGATTGTGTCCAAGCCTCAAAGTGCGCTTGTGATTCCCAGAACGTCATCACGATATACGGCTCGCCCTGCTTGGTTGGACGCAGCAAGTTGAAAGCGATGAAGCCTGGCATTCCGTCCACAAGGCTGGCGCGCTCGCGGAAAGTTTGCTCGAAGGCTTCCCGATGTTCAGGATTGACTGGAATACGGTTGCAAGTGATGATCATGAGCTTTGCTCCTATCTGCTGAACGATGACGCCAATGTTTTCAGAAAATATCCGTGCAGGCAACACAAGCGCTTAAACTGAAAATGAAGCGCACTTGCAATGTTTTGTTCAAGGCAGTGAACTTTTCAGGCTGAACGACAAGAAGCATTCAGGTTGCGCATGGCATTGCAGAGTTTGTCTGGGCATTTTGGATGCCTAGATGAGGCGCAGGGCGCTGTGCTGCAGCGGTTCAAACTCGCCGAGGCATTGTTTCATGAGATAATAAGAGCGGGTAATGGGATTCGAACCCATGACATCACGCTTGGGAAGCGTGCGTTCTACCGCTGAACTATACCCGCGAAGTGTAGTAGCATTATAAAAATAATCGCTGGAGACGTCAAGTGAGGGACGCACACATGACTTCAAACGAGACGGCGCGCCGCGAGAAGATCGGCTTGCTGGTGCTGGTGATTGGCGGCGTGTTGATCGTCATCGCGTTGATCGTCGCCGCGCTGGTGCAGAGCAGCGCGCCAGTTGCGCAGAGCGCGGCGCCAAGCGTGCGGCAAGGTCAGCTTGCCGAGACAGGTCTGCCGCTGCTAGGCGATCCAAACGCGCCGATCTGGCTGATCGAATTCTCGAATTTCTCGTGTCCTGGCTGCGCGCAATATCATTCGACGATGAAGCAGATCGTCGAGAAGCACGTCGCAGCTGGCAAGGCTGCGCTGGTCTTCGCGCCGATGGTCTTTGGCGATGGCGATCATCCATCGTACATCGCAGCGCAAGCGGCGCTATGCGCAGGCAAGCAAGGCAAGTTCCTGCAGATGAGCAACGCGCTCTTCGAAATTCACATCAGGCGCGGCGGCGGCAGCTTCACGCTGCCTGTTGTGCAGGATGCAGCGCGCGAGCTATCGCTGGACGCTGAGGCGCTCAGCGCGTGCATCGCTGCGCAAGAGACGCGCGCGACTATCGTGAGCGCCATCGCGCTCGCTGAGCAAGTCGGCTTACAATACACGCCGTCGCTGCTCTACTCGCGCGATGGCGGCAAATCTTGGAATTGGTTCACGCAGGAGAACGGCGCGCGCTATGACGCGCAAGTGCCGCTCGAAGTCGTAGATCGCCTGATCGCGCAGCGCTAGAACTGCACAGCTTCCATACAATTGCGATTGCCGGCGACCACTTTGCGAACGCCGTGCAGCCATGCGCCTTGCACAAACTTCAGGCATAGCGCAAAGCGCTGCGCTTGCAGTTCAGCGTCATCCACGTTTGGCGCAGGATAGCGCTCATACAGCACATAGCCGCTCTGCAGCTTCTCGCTGGCGACTTCGTAGACGCGGCAAGCGGCTGTGTGCGCGTCTTTGATCGGCGTCACTGTGCAGGTGCTGCGATCTTGCTCAAGGCGCGAGAGCAGCATCAGCACTTTGGGATTGGTGATCACATCTTGAGCGGTTGCAGCAGGCGTTAGGTCAATGACTGCTTTCGCCAAGAAGTTTTGGCGCTGTTCTAAGTGCTGCACGCCGAGCTTCTCGCGGATCAGATCGGCATATTCGCCTTGAATGCTGCCTGTCCAGACGTTATCGTGCAGCGCGCCTTTGTAGAAGTGGATGCCTGCGTCGTCAATGCGGAAGAAGGTCATCTCGGCTGTGAAGACCTGATAGCCTTGCCGCAAGCCTTCGAACAGATAGACCGATTTGCCTGCGCCGCTGCCGCCGCCGACGATCAACAGCTCGTTGCGCTCAGGATGATAGAACGACGAAGCGTGCATACTGACAATGCCGTGAAAACGCTGTAGCGCGGCTAACGAGTAGCGGAAAAATAAGCCCATGTTGCCGAAGATGCTGTAGCGCCGATCGATGGCGTTGCGCTCTAGCGCGCTCAGATCGCCGCTGATCCACAGTTGGCGCGGCGTCAAGTGGATGTGCAGCGGCTGATCGGGCAGATCGAAGAGCAGCACGTCAGCGTCAGCGTGCGCATCGGCGGGCGCTTCAAGCACAGTGTGATAGTTGGTCAGCAGGGATTGGACGTCGCGCGTGCCGAAGTATTCTTCGGCATGGACGAGCCATGGCGCGTTAGTGGCGATCTGAAAAACGCTCTCCACAATTTTCAATTTGCGCTGATGCAGCGCTTGAGTTGGTGTGTGCATGGTCTTGAAAGCATCTCTTGAAGATACGCTGAGCAAATCTGCGCGCTATTCTAACGCAAAGTGGCGTGCAGGGAACAGCGTGTTACAATCGGTAGCCACACATTGAACTTCAGGACGTTCCCATGCGTTTTCTCAGGCTATGTGCGCTCGCGGCGGCGGTTGTGCTGCTGATGTGGATGGCACCTGCTGTAGCGCAAGATGTGCCGACTCGCGTGCCGCCGACTCTGGTGCCGCCGGCGCCGACGCCAACGCCGTATCCGCCGATCACGCGCTCGGCATTGGCGCGCATCCGCGAGCGCGGCAGCCTGATCGTCGGCATTCCATTCAATCGCAAGCCGTTCAGCGGCATCAACGCGCTCGGCGCAGTGGAAGGCTTCGAGGCGGATATCGCACGCGCCATCGCTGAGGATTGGGGCGTTCCGCTTGAGCTGCGCCATGTGACGCGCCACACAGCCGATGCGATGTTGCAAAGCGGCGCCATTGACCTGTTGATGGGTCAGCAGATCATACGGCGCGATGCGCCTGAGCATCTCGATTTCAGCCATCCGATCTTCGTCGGCTTGCAAGTGGCGCTCGCCATGGCTGATTCGCCATTGCAGAGCATCACGGAGCTGGGCGGACAGTCGGTCGGCGTGATCATCGGCTCGCGCGGTGAAGAGGCATTTTTGGAATGGAGCACGGCGAACGGCTTACAAGCTGATGTGCAGCGCTATGCTATGTTAGACGATGCTTTGGCAGCGCTCGGCGCGCGCCAGATCGCCGCGTTGGTGGATGACCGCTGGGCGCTCGATCAGCGCGTCCGACTGGGCGGCATTCAAGGCGTGAAGCTCTTGCAAGGCGCTTTTCGCAGCGAGCCGTACGGCATCGCCATGCTGCGCTACGACGATAGCTTGCGCACGCTCGTCAATCGCACGTTGCAGCGTTTGGTGGCAACCGATCGCTTGACGCCGATCTACGATCTGTGGTTTCCTGACGGCTTGCTGCCGCGCTCAGAGCGCGTTTTGCCGCTTGTCTGGCGCGATCTGGACGCTGATCCGCGCTTGCTGCAAGACTTTCCTGTGGATATCGTGCGCCCTGAGCGCTCAGTGATCGAGCGGCTGCGCGCAGGCGAGCCGCTGCGCGTGGCAGGTCTCGGCATGCCGCCCGATGCAAGCGGTCAGGTCTCGCTTCTGGAGCGCTTCAACAGCGCGCTGATCTTCGAGATGGCGCGCCGCTGGAATGTACAGGTCGCGCTTGTGCAAAACTCATACTCGAATCCTGAGGACGTATTGGCGAGCGGCAACGCCGATCTCGCAGTCGGACTGACGCCGCGTTGGAGTCCGATTGATAGAGTGGATTATGCGGCTATCTATGCGCAGCGCGGCTATCGCATGTTCGTGCGCGTCCAGAGCGGCGTGCAAGGCTTCGGCGATCTGCGCACGGGCAGCCGCGTCATCGGCACATATGCCGACGATCCTGAGGCGTTTGAGATCGCGCGCAATCTGGCGATCAGCGTCGGCATCAACGCGCAGACCATTCGCAATGTGCGCTTCAACGACGAGCGCGAGGCGGTCACGGCAGTTTTTGAGAACAACGTGCGGCTATTCTTCGGCGATGCATTGCGCGTTGTGCTGCTGGCACAAGCGAACGCCAATCGCGTTACGCTCACGCCGCGCCTGTACGATCCGCGTCCGCTCGCCTTTGGCGTGCCGCGCAACGATGTGCCGTTCCGCATGTTGGTCGAGGCGACGCTGCAAGAGATGGCGCGCGATGGCACCTACGAGCGGCTGTGGCGCGAGCAGTGGAATATCGGCGAGCCGTTGCCACAGATCGTCTATCTAGGCGGCGGCGAGCTGTTTGGCTTCCGCCTGACAGGCTGAGTCTGAGAGAAATCTGTATTGATCTGTAGGCGCGCCATGCGATCTGCCCAAGACGCGCTACAATCGTATGCATCAGCACAAGGCATCACAAAAATAAGGTCAGGTTACCATGAAAGTTTGGCTCGATACGGCAATTCTAGATGAAATTCGCGAGGCAGTTTCGTGGGGCGTGGTGCGCGGCGTGACGACTAATCCGACGCATATCGCCAACGCAGGCGTCACCGATTTCCGCGCGCACATCCTTGAGATCATCGAGATTGTGCAAGGTCCTGTCAGCGTGGAAGTGGTCAGCACAGATTGGCAAGGCATGGTGCGTGAAGCGGAAGAATTCGTGCGCTGGTCGCCGCATGTGGTGGTCAAAATTCCGACCATCATCGAAGGGCTGAAGGCGATGAAGATCGTCAAAGACTTCGCGACCATCAATGCCACGCTGATCTTCTCAGCCAATCAGGCGTATATGGCGGCGGCAGCAGGCGCGCATTTCGTCTCGCCGTTCGTCAATCGGCTAGATGCTATCGGTCATGACGGAATGCAGCTGGTGCGCGATTGCGTGACGATCTTCCGAAACTACAACTGGGATCGCGAAGTGGTGGCTGCCAGCATCCGCACGTCGCTGCAGGTGTACGAGTGCTTGCTGGCAGGCGCGCATATTGTGACCATGCCGTTCAGCGTGCTGAAAGGCTTGATGGATCATCCGATGACCGAGATCGGCTTGAAGATGTTCCTAGACGACTGGGCGCGCGTCTCGGCGACACTGAAAGACGCCTTGCAAGGTTGCTAAGGCTCATCTTCACGCTCTTGATTCAGGTTATCGAGCGGTGCTTGTAAGTTAGGCGTGCTGTTCGTCTCAGCGCTCAGGCTTGGATCGTACTCGTAGACGCTCTTGAAATGCAGGTTGGTCACGTCTACGCGCATGATGGATTTCACTGTGAGCAGCTGCTCGATCAAGCGCGGCGCGTCGCTCAGCGAGAGCGGATGATTCAGCTCGACCAACAGCGCGGCTGTCTCGCCAATGGCAGGCTGCATGGTAGCGCGGCGAATCGGCACGCCAAGCTGTGCCAGCGCCGCTAGCGCCTTGCCAACAGCGCGATGGTCGTTCGCCAGATACAGACTGAGTGTGTTGGTCGCGCCGTGCTGATGCAGGCGCGTCTCAATGCGCTCTAGCACGGTCAGGGTGAACAAGATCAGCAACATGGTCGCTGTAGCCAACCAACCGAGTCCGACGCCTGTTGTGATGCCGATACCTGCTGCGCCCCAGATGCTGGCTGCCGTCGTCAGACCGCGCACAGTAGCGCCGTGCCGCAGAATAGCGCCTGCGCCTAAAAAGCCGATGCCTGAGACCACGTAACTGGCAACGCGCATCGGATCGCGACCGACGACCTGCGGAAAGGCGTATGCGCCTGCCATTGTCATCAGGCAGGCGCCTAAGCCGACCAAAATGTGCGGACGGAAGCCGCTAGCGCGTTCATGGCGCGACCGCTCCAATCCGATCAAGCCGCACAGCAGCAGCGTCAAGAGCAATCTGCCGAATAGCACGCCATCAAAGCTGCCGAAGATCGGCGCGAGCGCCTGCCCAAGCTCAGTCAGCGCTATGCTCAGTTCCGCCCAGAGCGCTTGTAAAAATTTTTCGAGGTCCATGATGAGCGCGCCTTGTGTAAAATTAAAATATAGCTAATAGCGTAAGCCGCCTAATTTGCGTCAAGGCTGCGCGTGCGCTACCCTTATCCTATCAAAAAGGCGAGCGCTTGTATAGTGCGGCTCGCGCAGCCAGAGAGGGACACTTCAGATGGACTTCAACGTCTTCATTTTTCTGGGCATTCTGGTCACGGTCTTCGTGCTGATCGGCGTCAGCATCATCACATACTGGACGACGACTAACGCTTTGCAGGAGCAGGACGAATGAGCAGCGCACTTGAGAAGCTACGCCGTCACGATCTGCGCACGCCGATCCGTCCTGAGGATACGGCGAAGCTGGAGATGGGCGATGTGGTCTACCTGAGCGGCACGCTCTTCACAGGGCGCGAAGGCTTCTATCGCCGTCTGCTGGACGAAGGGCATCCGTTGCCGCATGGCGTGGATATCTCACAGATCAACGTCAATTTTCATTCATCGCCGGCGGTTGAGGAAATCCGTCCGCCATCGGCGGATGGCAGCGATCCAGGCGAGTATCGCATCAGCGCTACCACAGGCACAGCGTCCTTCCGCTTTGCCAAATGGATGCCGCGCTTGCTGGGCGAGTTCGGCGTGAAGTGCATCATCGGCAAGAGCGGCTTATCCTCTGAGATTTACAAGGCGCACTTCGTGCCGAACGGCGCAACTTACCTGCTGCTGATGGGCTACGGACTCGGCGCGATGTACGGACAAGCCATTCAACGCGTGCGGCAGGTCGTCTGGCGTGAAGAACTCGGCTTGGCGCAAGCCATGTGGATACTGGAGATCGAAAATTTCGGTCCGCTGATCGTGGATTGCGATCATCAGGGCAACTCGCTCTTCGAAAAGCTGAACAAACAAGTGGATGAGCGCTTAGCAGCTGCCTATGAAGGCTTGCCTGAGCTGACCTTGAAACGTCTTGGCGAAGTGACGCGCTACGAAGACGAAATCCTGAGCTGATGGCACGGATCGAGGTGCAGCTTGGCGGCTGATAACTTGGCGCAAGCGCTCAACCGTGCGATCCGTCTGATTCAAGAAGGCTACGCTGAGCAAGCGCGTCCTATCCTGTATGAACTGAGCCAGACGTATCCTGAGCACGAAGCGGTCTGGTTGTGGTTGGCGGCAGCCGCGCAAAACGACGCTGAGCGCGTGCAAGCGCTGCGCCGCGTGCTGGCGATCAATCCGCGCAACGCCAAAGCGCGCGCCGCCCTTGAGCGCCTGACCGGTGAATCGCCGCTGCCACAGGTCAAATTGCCTGCTATCAAGCTCTCTGCGCTCAAGCTGCCGCCAGATTTCTGGCAAAGCGTGCAAACCGCGCTGATCGTCATCTTGGTCGGCTTGGCTGCCTTCGTGATCGTCTTTTTGGCAGGCTCAGCGATCGTGCCGACGCTCACGCCGCCTTCCGCCACGCCGACAGCAACCTTCACGCGCACGCCGCGACCGACCGTGCCGAGTCCGACGCCTGTGCCGACGCTCGTCCTGCCGCCAACGTGGACGCCTGAGCCAACCGTCACGCCGCGCCCTGCCAACACACGCCGTCCTTCGCTGACGCCGCGCCCGACCAACACGCGCGTCCCTTCGCGCACGCCGACGCCGACTTTCACTCGTCCGCCGACCAACACGCCAACGCCGAGCGAGACGCCAACGCCCAGCCCAACCGTGCCAACTGTTGCGCCGAGCGAGACGCCAACGCCGATCTAAGGCGCGCTGTAATACGCCTCAAGGCGCTCCAAGAGCGGATCGGCATGTGACTCGGCAAGCACTGCCAAGAGCGCGCGCACATTCACGTTGTGCGCTTTTGCCAGCTCCCAGAGCCTGCGCGCCGCTTCGAGCGCGCTGCTCGGCACTTGATCGAAGTCGCTCGTCAGCGCCAGCAGCCCGTATGGATTGAGCTGCCCTGCCATCACCAGCACTAGATACTCGCTGTGCAAGCCCGTGCGTGCCCTGTGCAGGTCTACCACTTCTGCCAGCGCGTAAATGCCTTCGAAAATGCCGCGATCATCTTCAGCCGCCTCAAGGCGTTCTAGCATGAAGACGAGCATTGGATCGGCATCGGCTTTCAGGCGCTTGCGGACAGTGTGCGCGACGGCGTCGCGCGCGCGCAAGACGCGCCAGTCGTCAAAGGGCTTCTGCACCGACTCAGGCAGCAAGCCTGAATCGGCAAGGGCGAGGATGCGCAGGTCAGGACGCGCAGGATCGCGCATGGCAGCTCACGGTTGCGGCGCGCGGCTGATCAAAGCGGCGAACTCATCGAACAGATCGAGCGCGTCGTGCGGACCAGGCGCCGCCTCAGGATGATACTGCACGCTGAACGCGCGCAGGCGCTCGCAACGCAAGCCTTCGATGCAGCCGTCGTTCAAGTTCAGGCGCGTCACTTCCACGTCCTCAGGCAAGCTGCCTGCGCTGACCGCGAAGCCGTGATTATGGACTGTGATGCTCACTGCGCCTTGCGGATCGACGGTCGGTTGGTTGCCGCCGCGATGCCCGAAAAGCATCTTGTGCGTGCTGCCGCCCAGCGCCAGCGCCAAAATTTGATGCCCTAGACAGATGCCGAAGATCGGCACGCGACCGAGCAAGGCGCGTGTGTTCTCTATGGCGTAAATGACGGCGGCAGGATCGCCCGGCCCGTTCGAGAGAAAGACGCCATCGGGCTGCATGGCGAGGACGGTCTCGGCAGGCGTGCGCGCAGGCACAACCGTCACGCGAAAGCCGCGCGCTGTGAACAAGCGCAGCTGATTGTGCTTAATGCCGAAGTCGTAGGCGACGATGTGACCGCGCGGTGCGATCGGCGGCGGCGCCATGCCGATGTACCACTGCGGATCAATCGACTCTTCCCAGACGTATGGCGCGCTGCAGGTCACTTCGCCTGTTAGGTCGAGATTCTCCATGCCTTGCCACGCGCGCGCCTGCGCGATCAGCGCCGCGCTATCCTCAGCGGCGGCGCCATGCGCGATGACGCCGCGCATCACGCCCTGTATGCGCAAGCGCCGCACCAGCGCGCGCGTCTCCACGCCGCTGATGCCAATCACACCCTGCTCGCGCAGATAGTCATCCAGTGACCGCTTAGCGCGCCAATTGCTGACAATCGGACTGAGCGCGCGCACGGCGAAACCTGCTACCCACACGCGCGCCGACTCGCCGTCTTCGTCGTTGATGCCGACATTGCCGACGTGCGGCACAGTGCAGACGACGATCTGCCGATGGTAAGATGGATCGGTCAGCAGTTCCTGATAGCCGGTCATCGAGGTGTTGAAGACGACCTCGCCGACCTGAGCGCCTTCCGCGCCGAAGCCTTCGCCATCGTACACGCTACCATCTTCAAGAACGATTACAGCCTTCAAAGTCACTCCTGTCCTAACTGAAGCCTGATCAGCGCTGCGCTCTCACAGCGCGTTGACCCTGATCTTGAACTGTTTGGTCGTGCGCGCATACTCGCCGCGCAAGAGCGCCGCGTAGGCGCCGCTGCGCGCCCATTCGTCCAGCAAGCGCGCGCGCTCGACCGCGAACGGATGACTGCCCTGACTCAAATCCGCCAAGACGCGATAAAAGTTATCCAAGTTATCGCCTTCGCCTGCCTCGTGAAAAGCGCGCGCCTGCGCCACGAAAGCGTCAACGTTCAGCTCGTCTATCAGGCGGCTGCTGCCACCTGCCAACTTCGCCAAGAGCGAAAGCACAGTGCGCGGCTCTTGCACTACCAACAGCGCAGCGCGATCTGCGCTCAGCTCTGAGCGCCGCCGCCATTCCATCAAGCCGACCTCAATGCTGGCGCCGACGATCCGTCCCACGCCGAGCGTGAATTGGCTGATGATGGCGATCACGTCGCGAATCAGGATCGCCATCGTGTTATACAAGACATGCCCGCATTTGATGTGTCCAAGCTCATGACCGATTGCCGCTAAGACCTCATCGTCGCTCAGGAAGTCCAGCAAGCCGCTGTAGAGCATTACGTATGGCTTATTATGACCGAAGGTGAAAGCATTGGCGAACGGATTGCGCGTGACGTACAAGGCAGGCTGTGGCACATCGAGGATGGCGCAGGCTTCGCGCAGCATGTTGTGCAGACGCGGATATTGACTCTCGCTCACGCGCACAGCGCTGCCGACGTTGAACAGATATAGCAAGCGCTCGTAGCGCAGCTCGATGAATTTTGCCACCACGCGCTCAAAGCCGATGATGCGCCTCAAGTTCTCGGTCGCTTCGCGATCTTGTGGATGCTGAAAGGCGCTCACATCTAGTTCAGGAAAGGTGACTCGCTCAGCCATGCTCGGCTCCTCGCGGCAAGTGCCGCTCTAAAAACGTGCGTTATCTCTACAATACGCAAGCGGCGCTGCATAGGATGCGCGCTAGACATCGCGCGCTTGCAGAAAGGCTTCAGCGCGCTCGATCTGCTGGCGAACTGCCTCTGGCGCTGTGCCGCCGAACGCCTTGCGCTTGCCGATCGCGGCGTCAAAATCGAAGACGCTGTACAGATCAGCTTGGAAGTGCGCGCTGATCGCCTGATAGCTCGGCAGCGGCAGAGCGGAGAGCGATACGCCTTGCGCCTGCGCCGCGCGCACGGCTGCGCCGACCAGCGCGTGCGCCTCGCGGAATGGCACGCCGCGCTGCACCAAATAATCGGCGAGGTCGGTCGCCAGCATGGACTCGTCGAGCGCGGCGCGCATCGCCTCAGGCTGCAAGCGCATGGTCTCTACTGTGCCGATCAAAGCAGGCAAAAGCGTCTCGAGCGTATCAGCGGCGTCGAAGAGCGCTTCTTTATCTTCCTGCAAGTCTTTATTGTAACCTGTCGGCAAGCCTTTGAGCGTCGTGAGCAGCCCTGCCAGATGACCGATCAGCCTGCCTGCCTTGCCGCGCGTCAGTTCCAGCACGTCAGGATTCTGCTTTTGCGGCATCAGGCTGCTGCCAGTGGTATAGCGCTCATCGAGGCGCACGAAGCCGAACGGCGGCGCGCTGAACAGGATCACATCCTCAGCGAAGCGGCTCAAATGCGTCAGCAGGAGCGCAGCGGCGTATAGGAAGCCGACCGCAAAATCGCGATCTGAGACGGCATCGAGGCTGTTGGGCGCGACGTCGAGGAAGCCGAGCGACTCGGCTAAAGCGTGCCGATCAATTGGATAAGGCGTGCCTGCTAACGCGCCTGAGCCAAGCGGACTGATCAGCGTCGCTTCGCGCGTCAGCTCAAAGCGGCGCACGTCGCGGCTGAGCATCCAAAAGTAGCTGAGCAACCAATGTGCCGCGCTGATCGGCTGTGCGGCGCGCAAGTGCGTGTAGCCCGGCATCAGCGTTTGAATGTGCTGCTTCGCTTGCTCCAGCAAGGCGCGCTGCAACGCACTCAGCAGGCGCAGGACTCGGCTGATGGTCTGCGCCTGCCAATGGCGCGTATCGGTCGCCACTTGATCGTTGCGGCTGCGTCCTGTGTGCAGTTTGCCGCCAACGGCGCCGATCAGCTCGATCAAACGTCGCTCGACCGCTGTGTGAATGTCTTCGTCGCCTGCCGCGAAGACGAACGCGCCTGAGTCGAACTCGGCGCGCACTTGTTCCAAGCCGCTGATGATGGCAGCAAGTTCAGAGTCGTTCAGCACGCCTGCTCGGTGCAGCGCCTGCGCATAGGCGATGCTACAGGCGATATCGCTTGCGTACAGACGCTTGTCGAAAGGCAGCGAGTCGTTCAGACGGCGCACAGAGTCAGCCACAGCCGCTTCATAGCGCCCTGACCACAGCGTGCGCGAAGATCGCTCGGATTCGGTCATCGGCTTGTCTCGTTCAGCGTATCAGTTAGGTCAAAACACAGGTGCGCTATTGTAACACAGCCTATCCGCGCTGAGCCAAGCCGAGCCACGTCCTGCCGATGGCTAATTGGCGCTGAGTTGCACGCCTTGCACCATGCGTTGATAGTGCGCTTGCAAAGCGGCTAGTTCGATTGCGGCGACGTGCGAGCGATCCAGCGCGATCAGACCGAGCGTCCGCAGTTTATCCATCACAGCGTGTGCTGTGCTGCGCGTCACGCCTGAGAGCGCCGCCAGATCGTCTACGGTCAGCCGTATGCTCAGGCGCGCGCCACTCTGATAGTGCTGCGCGATGTTGAGCAGCAAGCGCGCGATCTTCTCTTCAGCGCTGCGCACCAACGGCTGATCAATAGCTGATTCAGCGAAGCGCATCCGTCGGCTGACTGTCACCAAGAGCTTGACCGCGACCATTGTGTTGCGCTCAAGGAAGCGGAAGAAGGTCGGACGAGTCAGCACCAACAAGTCGCTGTGTTCAAGCGCAACTGCTTCACCTGAGCGCGGCAATCCATCCAGCAGCGAGAACTCGCCAAAATACTGCTCAGCGCGGAACACATCGGTGTAGGTGATCGTGTTATCTTTGCCGAAGGCGGTCACTTGCACGCTGCCTGATTTGACGATGTACAGGCAATTGGTCGTGCTGCCCTGCTGAAAAAGCACCTGTCCGCGCCGAAAATTTTGTAGGATGAACTCTGCTGCCAACAAATCGAGTTCATCTTCGTTCAGCTGTGCAAACAACGAGACGTTGCGCAACAAATAAGCGTAACTCATTTTTCACCTCCAAGCCGTACACACGGCTTGATTCACAGTGTAAAGGCAAACTGTGCGCAGGTCTAGTGGGCAAAAGTGACGGCGCGCCATTTCGGAATTTCTTGCGCCGCCTGCACAAACGCTCACAGCTGATTTAACACTTTGACCTGTTTTGGCTATACTTGAGCGTGAAAGGCGACGCGCACTTTCATCTCGTTGGCTATGCATGAGGTTGATCTATGGCGAAAATCCTGATCGTTGAAGACGACGCAACGCTCGCAGATACGCTCGAAGATAATCTGAAAGAGGAAGGTTACGAAGTCTTCAGCACGCGCGACGGCGAGAACGCCTTAGCGCTCATCCGCAGCAAGTTACCTGACCTGATCGTCCTCGATATCATGCTTCCCACGCTCGACGGTCTCAGCGTCTGTCGCATCATCCGCAAAGACCCAACCACGCTCCACATCCCGATCATCATGCTGACGGCGCGCGGCACTGAGGTGGACAAAATCGTCGGGCTGGAGAGCGGCGCCGATGACTACATCGTCAAGCCGTTCGGCTTGGGCGAGTTTTTGGCGCGCGTGCGTGCCGTCATGCGCCGAATGCCAGGTCGCCCTGCGCTGCAAGATGAGCTGCTCTCAGGCGATCTGCGCGTTGACCTAGCAGGACGGCGCGTCTTTCGCGGCAACCAAGAGCTGCGCCTGAGCCACAAAGAATTCGACCTGCTCTCTGAGCTGATGCGCAACCAAGGCGCCGTCCTCTCGCGCGACCTGATCTTGACCAAAGTCTGGGGCTACGAATACTTCGGCGATAAACGCACAGTGGATGTGCATGTGCGCTGGCTGCGCGAGAAGATCGAAGATGATGCCAGCAATCCACAGCGCATTGTGACCGTGCGCGGCGTCGGCTATCGCTTTGAGGGATAGCGCACGTGAATGCGCTGCTGCTGATCATTCTGATCGTCGTCTTGTGTCTGTGCGCGTTGCTGTGGTGGCGTCTGGGCGCTGCGCTGCAACGCGCCGATTACGTTCAAGGCAAGCTGGAAGATGCTA
>DAOTWB010000268.1:0-5061 GCA_034436235.1 Anaerolineae bacterium | reverse complement strand
GGATGATACCCATGCGCTCGCCTTCGGCAAGCGAAAGGCTATCGGATCGGTTCATAGAAGATTGTTGCCTCACGTTACTCTGCTCTTCGAGCGACATCGCTGACCGCAGTCACAAGCGCGCCAATTAAACCAAGCATTGCGCCAAAGTGCAAGAACAGGTTGTTGACGAAAAGTTTATCGAACAGGCTATGCACGGCGATGTGCGCCCAAGCGCTCAGGGCGCCGATGCCGACGCCGCGCTGAAAGGCATCCTGCAAGCGCCGCACGCGCAAGCCGAGCGCGGCGAGCCAGAGCCACATGCCTACGTAAGCCGCCAAACCGACCGCGCCTGTCTCCGCCAGCACGTTCAGATAATAGTTGTGCGCATGACCGAGCGCCAATTGCCAGTTCACCAGCGCGTGACGCGCATAGGCGACTTCATAGCCGCCAAAGCCGACTCCGAAGAACGGCGATTCGTCCGCCATGCTCAGCGCCGCCTGCCAGTGCGCCAAGCGCTCGACCGTCGCGTAGTTCGCGTCGTTGATCGGCACGCCGCGCACATCTTGAAAGCCTGTCAGGTCTTGCGCAAAGTCGCTGAAGCGCGCCAAGAGCGCGCTCGGCACAACGTTGCTGAGTATAGCGAACGCGACTATGCCTGCACAGCTCACAGCGATCACAGAAGCGTGCCAAAATCGGCGCGGCGCCAGCAAGATGAGCGCCGTGAGCGCCGCGCCAAAGCCTAACCACGCGCCACGACTCCAAGAAACGAATAATCCAACGCCGATCAGCGCCGCGGCTGCGCCCAGCGCGCCTGAGCGCCACAGCCACGCGCCGCGCGCACGCCATGCCATGCACAACGCGCCGATCAGCGCGCCCAGCGCCAACGGCAAGCTCATGCCCATGAACGCGCCGAACGGATTCGGCTGCCCAAAGCTGCCGAAGGCGCGGAAATAGCGATAATCGAGTATCCACAAGTGCGGCGCGCCTGAGCCGCCTGTGAACTGATAAATGCCGATCAGCGCTTGCACGCCTGCCGCCGCCAGCAGCGCGCTGAGCAGCCAAGCGACGCCATGCTGTTGGCACAACGGCGCGACGATCAGCGCCATGAGCGCGATTTGCAGCCACTTGATCAGCTCGTTCAGCGTCGCGCCGACCGACTCAGCCGTCAGCAGGCTGAGCGACGCTGCGAAGATGAACGCGCTCAGCGGTAGCAAGACGCTCAAGCGCGGCAGGACGACGCAACGCTGCGTCGCGATCTGCTTGAGCAGCCACAGCGCGACTGTCCAAGCGAAGGCGATCTGTCCGATATCCAGCGGCAAGCGCACAGCGGACTCGGTCTCGATCAGCGTTTTCATTGGCGATAGCACCAAGGTAGCCGCTACTGCTGCGCGCAGGTCAATCAGGCTCAAAATGCCGAGCGTCGCGCACGCTAGGCACAGAAAGGCGACCTCAAGCGGCAGCGCCGCGAGCGCGCCTGCGCCAACGGCAGCGCCTAGCCATAGGATCGTAGCGTGCGATGGCAGTCTCACGGCTCAACATCGTCCTAATCGGCGTGGCGCGGCGGATTCGCCACGCTGACGCGCGAACGGAAGTGATCAATAGTGCGCGCCAAGCCTTCGCGCAGCGAGACCACAGGCTGATAGCCGAGCAGCGCCTGCGCGCGCGTGATGTCCGGCTGGCGCGTCTGCGGATCGCCTTCGATGCGATCCATACGGCGGAAAGTGATGCCGCCAGGATTGCCTGTCATCTCGTTGATGATCTTGGCAAAGTCCAAGATGGACATCTCAAACGGATTGCCGAGATTGACGGGCAGCGAAGCATCCTCAGATGGCGGCAACATCAACAGGCGATAGATGCCTTCTATCAGATCGCTCACATAGCAGAAGCTGCGCGTCTGCGAGCCGTCGCCATAGACTGTCAGCGGCTCGCCGCGCAGCGCTTGCCCGATGAAATTCGGCACCACGCGACCGTCATCAAGGCGCATTCGCTCGCCATAAGTGTTGAAGATGCGCACAATGCGCGTATCTACGCCGTGCGAGCGATGATATGCCATTGTGAGCGCTTCGGCGAAGCGCTTGGCTTCATCGTACACGCCGCGCGGTCCGATGGTGTTCACATTGCCGTGATAATCCTCGCGCTGCGGATGCACCAGCGGATCGCCGTAGATCTCAGAAGTGCTTGCCAACAAGAAACGCGCTCGTTTGGCAAGCGCCAAACCAAGCGCGTTGTGCGTGCCAAGCGCGCCAACTTTCAAAGTCTGGATAGGATATTTCAGGTAATCAATCGGGCTAGCAGGCGAGGCAAAATGCAGTACGGCATCCAACTGACCGCCGATATAGATGTAGTTGGTGACATCGTGGCGGATGAACGTGAAATCAGCGCGTCCGATCAGATGCTGAATGTTATCCGTATTGCCTGTGATCAGGTTGTCCATCGCGATCACGCTGTGACCTTCCGCCAACAGGCGATCTGCCAAATGCGAGCCAAGAAAGCCTGCACCGCCAGTGATTAAAACACGCACAGTCTCTCGAACTCCTGAACAGTGAAGATGCGCTGAGTGTAGCGCATCTTCACCAGTTTCACGAGTTCAGCTTGCGAGCGGATCAGTTGCGCTCAGCAGTGAGCGGCAGCGCCATCAAGGCGAGCGCGCGCTGCCACTCGGCGCGACCTTCAGGCATCTCGTCCAGCATCGCGATCATCTCAGGCAGCATCTCTTGCACGGCTTGGCGCGGCAAACGACGATGAATCCGTGAAAGATCGCTGATCTGGCTCGGATACTGCAAAAAGCCGACCAGCCAGTTGCCAAGCGTGAACGCGGACATCGGCGTGTTGACCATGTTGTATTGCGTCCGCAGATGCTCTGTGAAAGTTGCCAGATGCTTCTCATAAGCTGCGCGCGCCAGCGGCAGGCATTTGTTCAGCAGCTCGATGTCCAGCGTGCCAATCCATGCCTGATATTCCGCGTCCTGATAGATTTGCTCCTGTGTCAGCGCCAGTAAACGCTCAATCTTGCCCTGTGGGACGCCAATATAGTGTGCTAAAGCCTCTGCCACCATTTCGAAACGCTTCCTTCCGTAATTGAGAATTGTTATTTGATGAGAAAAATGCTCTAAATCCAATTTGATCTTATTCTGAAATCAATGTTAAGTAAAGCGAAGCGACCTTTTTGTAATAACTTTGAGAAAGCCTGTCCAGCGGCTTGATACAATATGTGAAGCATCACACCGACAGAAGGTGCATTCATGTCCGAGAGAGCAACTATTCCAGCGCTTCAAAATAGCTTGCGTGCTATCATCACCGAGAACCTAGAGAAAGTTCTTAGCTTCGATCCGTTCAAGCACCTTGAAGGCGTGCAGACGAAAGAAGACTTTGCAAGAACGCTAGAAAGTGACCCTGCTTTTTCGCCTTTTTTCCTTGCCACACCGAAGTATATTGCAGCACGCATTGGCGGAAACTTGGTCACCAACCTACATCGTAAGCTAGGTGATTTATATCAAGCGCTATTTTTGCGTTTGCTAGAGGAGCAGTTGCAGCTTCCCAAAAGCAGCCTTGCTTTCACTTTGGAGATTGAAATAGACGGCAGGAAGCGAAGGCGCTCAACTGACGGCATGATACCTCATGCTGCGCTTCAGTCCGCTGATCGTGAGCGCCTGACCGCACTGCTCGATCTCGCCAAAGTTGGCACTGCTTTTGAGGTGCGCTCTTGTTATCAAATTGGCGACTCGAAGCGCATTCAAGCAGACCGCGACATCGCTCTAGCGCTGAAAGCGCTGGAAATCGAGCCAATCATGCTAATTTTCTGCACAACTTCTCTCAAAAGTCCTGTAGCGCACACGGGCGAGTTTTGGCGACTTTACGAAGGACACGCGACATTCGAATTCGTGAAACGGCTGACAGATTTTGATCTTGGCGCTTTTTTGCGTCAGGAACAAGCACTCATCCAGCCGATAATGCAGCGCATTTTCGACTCGATGTAAGTTAAAGACTGATGCAAACGGCTGTCTCAAACAGCTTTTTGCGACCGCCGCGCTTGCGAAGAAGCAAAATCTCGTCTACCTTGAAGCCACACTGCTCAAATATCTTTGCTAAGAGCGCATCTGTGTGGACTTCTACGCCTGAGAGTCTAGAATTGCCTACAACGTACGCGCCGCGAAAAGGACGACGCGCTACGCTTCTCAACGACTCAATATGCGCGTAGAGCATGTTGAAATACTTCACTGCATAGTTGTGCATGAGTTGGCTGCGCTGCTGCAGCTCAAGACTCAGCGGCTGAAGAATCGGAGCAATGGTCGCTTCAGGCTCAAGATGCGCCGTGTACAGCTCTGAGGTTGCCCTGCCCCACGTGCCGCCAATCGCTTGGCAGTCCAGATCAGCAGACTGGTGAGCAGCATTGAAAATTTCCATGAAAAAGAGCTGCGGACGCGTTGTGTGGACGTAACTGAAACGATTTGGGTAGGGCGGCGAAGTGATGACTCGATCTACCTGCGATACATAGTCCGCCAGATGCACGCTATCGCCTAAAATCACTGAAGTTTGTCCAAAGCCTGCGCTTGACAGAGCAAGGTCGTCTAGATCGTCCACTATTCGTTGTATTTTCTCTTCAAAATCGCGCAGCACATCTATTGGGCGTGTGTGATCGTCGTCAAAAGTAATTGTTGGATGGTTGCGATGCACGTTAGCGCAGTCCAGAGCGCACGCGGCGAGCGCAAGCCAAAACAGCTGCCTGTAAGCCGCCGCTTCAATTGAGAAGACTTCGCGCCTGACCAGAAGCAAATCCTTCAAAACTTGTGGACGCCACCAGCGGAAAACATTGTGAATCGCAGGCAAACGCAAGCTGTAGCTAGTGACGACTTCTTCGAGCGACTTTCGATGGTGCTGTGTAATTGCGGCGCGTATTCGAGAGAGCTGCGAACGCGCAAAGGCTTCAAACTCCGCTCTGTTCACTTCCCAAGTAAGCGCGTACTCAGCCGCTAATTTCAAAAGAGGATTAAGCTCTATGCCAATTGCAGGCAAGCCATGCCGCTTTGTCTCAATGAGCGTTGTACCCTTGCCTAAAAATGGATCGAGGATGAGCGTTGTTCG
>DAOTWB010000267.1:0-1937 GCA_034436235.1 Anaerolineae bacterium | reverse complement strand
CGCGGTCGCTGTGGAAGCGCTGACGCCTGTGTTGCTCTACATCAATGGACGCTACAAAGTGAAAGGCGCGGGCATCCGCATCACAGGCTTCGCGCCTAGCGATCATGCCTGAGCCTGACCTACAATTGTTCGCGCTGCGCGGCTTGCCGAGCATCCAGCAAGGCGATGACCTTGCGGCGCTGATCGCTGACGCGCTGCGCAAAAACGACCTGCGCTTGCAAGCGGGCGATATCTTGGTCGTCACTTCGAAGATCATCTCTAAGGCGGAAGGGCGTCTGGTAGACCTGCGCACAGTGCAGCCATCGGCGCAGGCGCAGGCGCTCGCCGCGCAGACGGGCAAGGATGCGCGCGTGGTGGAGCTGGTGCTGCGCGAGGCGCAAAGCATCTCGCGCGTTGGCGCGAAGGTGATCATCACGCGGCATCGACTCGGTTTCGTCTCAGCCAATAGCGGTGTGGATCAATCGAACGTGCGCGGCGATGACGAATGGGCGCTCTTGCTGCCTGAGAATCCTGATCGCTCGGCGCGCGCGCTGCGCGAGCGTTTGAGCGCGCTGTGCGGCATAGCGCCTGCCGTGATCGTGAGCGATACGCACGGCAGACCGCATCGCTTCGGCAACATCGGCGTGGCGATCGGCGTGGCAGGCATTGTGGCGCTGCTGAACTTGCGCGGACGCGCCGATATGTTCGGGCGGCGCTTGCAGCACACTGAGATCGGCGTGGCGGACGAGCTGGCAGCAGCCGCTGAGCTGATCAGCGGACAGGCGGCAGAAGGCCTGCCCGTTGTGCTGATTCGCGGCTACCGTCCGCCTGATGGCGCGCCTGCCGATGGCAGCGCAGCCGATCTGTACCGTCCGCCGCACATGGATTTATACGGCTGAGCGCTAGGGACGGCCGATCGGATCGATCCAATACGTGCCGCCGCTGCCTTCCGCCGTCCAGCCGATGTACGTCCTGCCATCGCGCGGACTGGTGTACTCAACTTTCCACCACGCCAAACCTGCGCCGTTTCTTGCCGTATCGCAGATCGGACCGTCCAAAATTTTGAAGGTCTCGCCTGCATAAATCTGGACGAGGATGCGTCCGTTAGGCGTCTCGCGCAGGCGATTTGGATCGCCGGGCGTGATGCGACCGTATTCGCCGATCACAAGGCGCGACGGCAAGAAGCCAGGGCAAGCGATCGGCGTCGCAGTTGCGAACATCGCAATAGGAGTCGGCGTTGGCGGCATGAAAAATGGCGTCGGCGTGCTATAGGCGGGCGCAAACGGCGTGAAGGCGACTGGCGTGAAGACTATCGGTGTGAAGATGATGATAGCCGCTGTAGGTGAAGCAAAAGCGGTCGGCGTGCGCGTAGCGCTTTGAATGGCTTGCAGCGTGTTCAGCGCGCTGAGAGTCTGCTGCGCGGATAGCGCTGAAGCTGTGCGCGTGCGCTGCTGTGCCAGCTGCGTCGCCTGTGCATCGGCAGTGGCGCGCTCAGCGGCAAGCACGGCGTCCACAGTCTGTTGAACTTGCCGCGCAAAAGCGGTCTGTGTCTGAATAGGCGCGAGCGTAGCAGCGACGAGCGTGGCAGGGTCGGTCGTCGGCGTATGTGTATGCGTCGGCGACGGCGTCGCGCTCGGCGTACGAGTCGGCGATGGAGTGAACGTCGGCGTGCGCGTCGGCGATGACGTGGCGCTCGGCGTACGAGTCGGCGATGAAGTCAGCGTCGGCGACGGCGTGATGCTCGGCGTCTCAGTGAAACGCGATGTGCTGGTCGCGCTCGGCGTGTGCGTCAACGTTGAAGACGCCGTCGCGATCGGCGTCTCAGTGGCGCTCGGCACGATGATGACGAACTGCGAGTCAGGCGTAGCAGTCGCTTGGCGCGCAACGGCTTGTGCTGTGACGGTCAGGTCAAGCGCGCTCTGTGTCTCGGCGAGCGCAGCTTGGTTAGCGCTGAAGGC
>DAOTWB010000266.1:0-2746 GCA_034436235.1 Anaerolineae bacterium | reverse complement strand
TTCCATTTAGCGCTCACAGGAGAGCTGACCGTGCCGCGAGAACCGAAGCAACCGAAAGAGAAACCAGCCGTGCCTGCCGCTGAGACGCCTGAGGTGAGTCCGCGCGATCAGGCGATTGAGAAGACCGTCCAAGAGCTGACCAAGCGCTTCGGCGAAGGCACGATCATGCGCCTTGGCGATGCGCAACACTTGCGCGTGAACGTCGTGCCGACAGGCTCGCTCGCTGTGGATTTGGCGCTGGGCATCGGCGGCATTCCGCGCGGACGCATCACAGAGATTTACGGACCTGAGAGCAGCGGCAAGACCACGCTCTGTTTGCACACCATCGCCGAGGCGCAGGCGCGCGGCGGCATTTGCGCCTTCGTGGATATGGAACACGCGCTCGATCCTGTCTACGCTGAGCGCATCGGCGTGGATGTGAGCAACTTGTACATCGCGCAGCCTGATACTGCCGAGCAGGCGCTGGAGATCACAGAGGCGCTGGTGCGCTCAGGCGCGCTGGACGTAGTGGTGCTGGATAGCGTGGCAGCCCTGGTGCCGAAGACTGAGATCGAAGGCGAGATGGGCGATTCATTCGTCGGTTTGCAGGCGCGGCTGATGAGCCAAGCGCTGCGTAAGCTGGTCGGCGCGATCAAAAACACGGATACTGCCATGATCTTCACCAATCAGCTGCGCGAGAAGATCGGCGTGATGTTCGGCTCGCCTGAGACGACCACAGGCGGACGCGCGTTGAAGTTCTACGCCAGCGTGCGCATTGATATCCGCAAGATTCAAGCCATCAAGCAAGGCGAAGAAGTGGTCGGCAATCGCACGCGCGTCAAGATCACCAAGAACAAGGTCGCGCCGCCATTCCGCCAAGCCGAGTTCGACATCATGTACAACGAAGGCATCAGCAAGGCAGGCGATATCCTCGATCTAGGCGTGAGCATGGGCATCATTGATAAACGCGGCGCCTTCTTCCGCTTCAAAGATGGGATGCTTGGGCAAGGGCGTGAGAACGCTAAGCAGTTCCTGCGCGAGAATCCAGCTGTTGCCTATGAGATCGAGATGCTGATCCGCGAGAATAGCGCGGCGCTGCCCGCTAACTTGATCAGCAGCGCCGCCGACGAACTGCCGCCTGCCGCGCTGGACGAGTGACGCGCTGAGGCTCTCTGCAGATTGCACAAAGCTGTAACATCGGCTTGTTCATCTGCAACAGAGCCTTGATTTTTGGCGCATTTTGCATAAAATGACAAGCGAGCAAGAGCGGCGTGGCGTATCCTGACTGCCAGCGCCTGATACCTGTTATATCCATCGCCACGCCGAGGGCGATTTTGTTTTCTTACCGAGACATCAAGAGTTTTGTTTTCAACTTAAAACGAGGAGGCATCTCATGTCCGATCAACCTCAATACTTGACGCCTGAAGGCTTGCGCGAGCTGGAAGAGCGGCTGAATTACCTGCGCAACGTGCGGCGTCCACAAGTGGCAGAGCGGCTGCACCAAGCGCTCTCGGAAGGCGGCGAGCTGACCGAAAACGCGGAGTACGATGACGCCAAAAGCGAGCAGGCGTTCCTCGAAGGCGAGATCATGCGCTTGGAGAACATCCTGAGCAACGCGCGGATCATCGGCTCGGATCAGGATGCGCCGTCAGGCGTGGTCAAAGTGGGCGACCGCGTCGCCATTCAGGAAAAAGGGCAGCGCAAGCAGGAAGTCTATCAAATCGTTGGGCAGGCGGAAGCCAATCCGCGCGAAGGCAAGATTTCCAACGAGAGTCCGCTCGGCAGGGCGCTCATCGGACGCAAGCTGGGCGATAAAGTCGTCGTCAAAGCGCCCGATGGCGACATCGTCTACACGATCAAGGCGATCAACAAGTGACGCCCATCAGCGCCTCGACGACAGGCTACTCATACAGCCAAAAAGTCGTCGAGGCAGCCTGAAAGGCGCGCGACTCTTCCTCGCAGACTTCCAGCATCTCCGCGACTGTCGCGCCGTTCTCGAAAGCGCGCCGCAGGTAAGGCGAGCCTGTCAGCATATCGAACCAGTAGCGTCCGTCCTGCTCAAGGAAGCGCACCTCGCTCGGATACATCGCGCGCAGCGCCGCGATCAGATGTAAGCCTGCTGCGAAGCCTTTGTAGTTGCTCGGATCAGTGACGAAAATGCGCACGCCGCCGCAGCGCTCGCCTGCGTACTTGCCGAAGCTCGGCATGAACCAACACGGACGGAAGACCGCGCCTTTCAGTCCAAGTCCGTTCATGACCTCAGCCAACGCTTCGCTTTCCACAAACGGCGCGCCGATCTGCGTGAACGGCAGCGCTGTGCCGCGTCCTTCGCTGATGTTCAGCCCTTCCAATAGGCACGTGCCGCTGTAGACGAGCGCCGTGATCGGATCCGGCATGGCAGGCGACGTGGCAGACCACAGCAAGCCGGTCTCCGCGTAGAACATCTCGCGCCGCCAGCCGCGCATCGGAATCACATCCAGCTGTGCGCCGATCTCCTCATTCAGCAAGAGAACCGCCTCGCCCAGCGTCAGCCCATAGCGAATTGGCACAGGCGCCGGCGCCACAATCGAGAAGAAGTCTTTCGTGGCGCGGATGCCTTCCACCACCACGCCGCCCAGCGGATTAGGACGATCCAAGAGCAGCACAGGCACGCCTGCCGCTTGGCAAGCGCGCAGCGTATAGATGATGGTCGCCAGAAAGGTATACCAGCGCACGCCCACGTCCTGCAGGTCAATGATGACCGTGTTCAGGCTGCGCAGCACCTCTG
>DAOTWB010000265.1:0-9934 GCA_034436235.1 Anaerolineae bacterium | reverse complement strand
GATTACGCAGCGCTCTATGTCGGACGTCGCGATTTCTCCACGCGCTTACACTACTTTTCGATCACAGGCAAGCGCAATGCCGCCTACAATGCGCCTGAGTTCTGGCGAGAGAACAATCGGCGCAGCGTGCGCTCGCTCGTCTACGAGCTAGGCGTGATGCTCTTTCGGCTGCTGACGGGCGAATTTCCTTACAAAGGCTTGCACACCGCGCATCTCAGCGACCAGCACTGCAACGCGCCTATTCCTGATCCGCGCGACTTGCGTCCAGAGCTGCCTGCAGTCGCTTCAGAGATCATCCATGTGGCGCTGGCAAAAGATGAAGCAGCGCGTTTTGCTAATCCTGCTGCTTTCGCCGAAGCGCTCGATTACCTGATCGCTTGAAGCGTGATTCAACTCAAATCTTGACAAAGCGCTGCCTTTCGCCTATCATTAAAAGTATTCAAGCCGAAGTGGCGGAATTGGCAGACGCGCTACGTTCAGGGCGTAGTTCCTGTACTGGAGTGTGGGTTCGACTCCCACCTTCGGCAACGCGAAAAAAGAGCCTGCGCTGCGCAGGCTCTTTGCGTTCAGTGCGAGAGGATGTTCGCCAAGAATTGCTTGGCGCGATCGGTCTTCGGCGCGTGGAAAAAGCCATCGGGAGTATTTTCTTCCACAATCTCGCCACGGTCGAAGAAAACAATCCGATCTGCCACTTCGCGCGCGAAGCCCATCTCATGCGTCACCACCAGCATGGTTAGACCGCTGCGCGCCAGCTCGCGCATCACATCCAACACTTCCTTGATCATCTCAGGATCCAGCGCGCTAGTCGGCTCATCGAAGAGCATGATCTTCGGCTGCATGGCGAGCGCGCGCGCAATCGCCACGCGCTGCTGCTGACCGCCGCTCAGCTGCCCTGGATACTTGTGCGCCTGCTCAGGAATCTTGACGCGCTCCAGCAGCTCAAAGGCGATTTTCTCCGCCTCGCGGCGCGGACGCTTGCGCACCCAGATCGGCGCCAACGTGATGTTCTGCAGCACGGTCAGGTGTGGAAATAGATTGAATTGCTGGAAGACCATGCCGATCTCGCTGCGAATGGCGGCGATGTTGCGCACGTCGTTGGTCAGGCGAATGCCGTCCACGATGATATCACCGCGCTCGTGTTCTTCAAGGCGATTGATGGTGCGGATGAAGGTTGACTTGCCCGATCCGCTCGGACCGCAGATCACGACGACTTCGCCTTGTGAGACTTCCATGCTGATGCCGCGCAGCGCGTGGAAATCGCCGTACCACTTATGTACATCGCGCACGATGATGATCGGATTGTCCCGCTTCGTCACAGTCACCTCACCTCAGCCGATTTTGCGAAAAGCGCCGCTGCCGCTGCTCTCCAACTGCCGTGCCGCGTAAGACATGCCATATGAGAACACAAAGTAGACGATCGCCACGAACACATACAGCTCGCGATGCCTGCCGATGAACTCGCTCTGTGCCAACACTGCTCGCGAGATGCCCAGCAGCTCGGTCAGCCCGATGATCGCCACCAGCGATGTGTCTTTGAACATCGTGATGAACTGCCCGACCAGCGGCGGAATGGCGATGCGCAGCGCCTGTGGCAATGTGATGAAGAGCGTCGCCTGCATAGGGCTGAGTCCGAGCGCCTTCGCCGCTTCCAGCTGACCCGGCGGCAGCGCTTGCAAGCCGCCGCGCACAATCTCAGCGATGTAAGCAGCCTCAAAGAGCGTCAGCGCTACCATCGCGCGCAGCACAGCGTCTATGCTGTTATCGCCCAGCGCCAGCGGCACGATCAAATTCGCTGTGAAGAAGACCGTCACCAAGGGCACGCCGCGCAAAAACTCAATGTAGATGATGCACAGCAGCTTAATGATCGGATAGTTGCCCAAGTTGCGCCACCAGATGCTGAGCGCGTGCAGCCACTGCAATGGATTCAGCCACCAGCGCGGCGGCGCTTTGAACGCCAGCTTGTGCGTGCCGCCGCTCATGCGCCCGAGCGCCAACAGAATGCCCAGCGGAAAGCACGCCACAATCGCCACGAATGCCAGCATGAAGGTCAGCAGCAAGCCGCCCCAGCGATTGGTCTGCACAAACGGCAGAACGCCATCGGCATCGCTGAAGCCGCGCACCAAGATGAAACAGATCGGAATAGCGATGAACCACGCGATCAGCGTATAGCATCCCGCGCGCTTACGATTGATCTGCTTGGCAAAGCACCCGATGCCGTAACCGATCAGCAGGCAGCCAACTAATAGCAGCACAGGGTCGCGCAACAAGCTGAACAACGGCGCCAGCTGACCGCTCACATACGCGCCGAATGTACCGCGCGGCGAATCCGCCAAACTTTCCGCCGCCAGCGGCACAAACACGAAGATCAAGACGCCGCCGACGAAGGCGAACGCCGTCGCGCGGAACAATCTTCCCCAAATGCCCCAGCTGACGCCCGCGAGCAGCGTGATGAGCGCGACCGACAAGCCAAGCCGATTGCCTTGCTCAGCAGGATACGTGCCTTGCATCAGGATGCGAAAGTTGGTCGTGATGACCGTCCAATCCGCCTGCGCAATTGACCACTCCAAAAATTGCGTCAGCAAGCTGCCGCCGATCACGACTAGGATGATGGTCAACGCCGCATCGAATGGCGTGCGGAATAAATTCTGGCGCAGCCATGCCAACATGCCGCGCTCGATGACAGGACGAGTCACTTGGCTAGCAGGCGCGCCTTCGGTCGGTGCAGTTGCCGTCGTCATGTTCATCAATCTCCTCAGCGCGTTTTGATCTGAAAGCGCGCGTTCAGCACGTTCATCACAGCCGCCGTGATCAAGCTGAGCGCCAGATAGATGCCCATCACGATCACCATGATCGGCACCACTGAGACGCTCTGCGCCATCGTGCGCGCCACGCCGAACACTTCCGCAAAGCCGACTGCCGCGCCAAGGCTGCTATTTTTGGCAAGGTTCAGGTATTGATTGGTCAGCGGCGGAATCATCACGCGCAGCGCCTGTGGCAGCACGATCAGCCGCAAAATCTGCCCGTAGGTGAAGCCTTGTGAGCGCGCCGCTTCCCACTGACCTGTTGGCACGGATTGAATGCCTGAGCGCACGATCTCAGCGATGAATGCGCCTGTGTACAGCACCAAGCCCAGCACGATCGCCACAAAATTCGCCGAGATGATCGCGCCTTTGTTGCGCACGTAGCCAAAGCGACCTAACTCAGGGAAATCCACTGTGAACGGCTGCAAAATCAGCCAAGCGAGGATGCCGACGCCGAACATCACGCTCAAGCCGATCTCAGCAGCGTAAGTTGTGCGCCCTGTCTCAAGGCGTATGGCGCGCAGCCGCCGCCACAGCGCAATGCCGCTGCCAATGCCGATCACCGTGAGCAAAAGCCACAGTCCGCTCCTCTCAGTGGCGATCAAGTTTGGCGTCGCCAAGCCACTCGAACTCAGGTAGCTCGGTCCGGGCAAGATGATCGGCTCAGTGGCGCGCGGCAAGGTCAGCAGCACGCTGGTGAAGATGAAGAACAGTTGCAAAAGCAGCGGCGTGTTCTGAAAGATTTCGATGTAGGCAAGTGCTAAAGTCCGCGCTAAGAAATTGGTGGAAAGGCGCGCGATGCCGACGAAGAGTCCTAGCAGCGTGGAAAGAATCAAGCCGAGAATGACGGCGCGCAAGGTATTGACGAGCGCCACTGCGAAGGCGTTTGCATAGCTATCCGTGCGCTTATGCGGCTGATCTACCAAGCCTTCGTCAATTTGAAAGCCTGAAGGCTGTGTCAGAAAACTGAAATCGGTAGGAATGCGCGCGCGCGCCAAGCCTTCGCTGGTATTGTTGATCAGCCAAAGCGCCAGACCGATCACAACAGCTAACACGATCAGCTGAACGGCGGCGCGCAAGAAGCGCACATCGCGTAGGAACGCTAGACGCGGCAACGGAGAACGCTGTGTAAGGTCTGCCATAAAGCAACTTTACAGATAAGGCATCATTTGGCGCGGAATTGTAGCGCAAGACGAGCCGCCGCAACACGGCAATTTGTACAAAGCTAGTGATCGCGCGCGTGTTCCATGAACCAGCGCTGCGCTTCCAGCGGCTGCTCGCCTTCGGCAGGCAGCACGCGCTCATACGTGCCATCTGAGCATAGGACGCGCGCCTTGACCGTATCCGCCATCTCAATCGCCAAGATTTCGTCCAGCAGGCGGCGCTTCAGCTCAGGCGCTTGGATCGGGAACCAAGTCTCCACGCGCCGATCCAGATTGCGCGGCATTAAATCTGCGCTGCCGCAATAAATTTCCGCGTCGCCGCCGTTGGCGAAGTAGTAAATGCGCGCATGTTCAAGGTAGCGTCCTAACAAGCAGCGCACGCGGATGTTCTCGCTGATGCCCGGCACGCCAGGACGCAACGAACAGATGCCGCGCACCAGCAGATCAATTGGCACACCTGCCTGACTGGCTTCGTAGAGCAAGGCGATCATGCGTCTATCCACCAGCGCGTTCATCTTGAAGATCAAGCGCGCAGGGCGACCTGCCTGCGCGTGCGCGATCTCGCGCCGAATCAGCCCGTAGATCGCTGTGCGCAAGTATTCAGGCGCCACCAGCAGCTTCCGATAGTGTGCGCCGTTCGTGAAGCCTGTCAGTCGGTTGAAGAGCAGCGTGGCATCCGCGCCGATCTGCGGATCGCAGGTCAGCAGACCGATATCCGTGTAAATACGCGCTGTGGTCGTGTTGTAATTGCCCGTGCTGAGATGCACGTAACGGCGGATGCCTTCAGGCTCTTTGCGGACGACGAGCGAGATTTTGGCATGCGTCTTCAAGCCGATCAAGCCGTAGACCACATGCACGCCGGCGCTCTCCAGCGCGCGCGCCCAACCGATGTTGTTCTCTTCATCAAAGCGCGCCTTCAGCTCCACCAGCGCTGCCACTTGCTTGCCGTTCTCAATCGCGCTCAGCAGCGCTTCCACAATTGGCGATTTGCTGCCGATGCGATAGAGCGTGCATTTGATGGCGAGCACATTCGGGTCTTCTGCCGCCTGCTGAAAGAATTCCACAATTGGCGCGAATGACTCATACGGATGATGGAGCAGGATATCGCCGCGCCGAATAGCGGCGAAGATATCGCTGCCGCTCGGCAGGTTGGCAGGGCGCGACGGCGTGTAAGGCGGATATTTCAGGGCAGGCACGTCAATGTTCGCCAGCTCGAACAGATCGCGTATGCCGAGCGGCTCGGGCAGCACGTACAGCTCGTTCGGCGTGATTTCCATCTCGCGCAGCAGCAAATCGCGCACGGATTGCGGCATGCTCTCAGAGACATCCAAGCGCACGACAGGCGCAAAGCGCCGCGCGCGCACCACTTCTTCCACTGAGGTCAGCAAATCGCTCGCTTCTTCTTCGGCGATCTCGATATCGTTGTTGCGCGTCACGCGGAACACGCTGGAAGCGACCACACGCATCCCTGGGAACAACAGATCGAGATTGGCGGCGATGACTTGCTCGAGCCATACGAAGCGATGGACGCTCGGATCGTAGGTTGAGCCGTAGCGCTTATGCACATCGTTCAGCGCCAGCAAGCGCGGGAAGATATTCGGCACTTTCACGCGAGCGAAGCGCTCTGCGCGGCAGCCATCTTCTAAACAGACCGCTAGGTTCAAGCTGAGATTAGAGATATGCGGAAACGGTCTGCTCGGATCGACCGCTAACGGCGTCAGGACAGGGAAAATCTCAATTTCGAAGTAATTGCGCAGCGCTTGACGGTCGCTCTCGGTCAGATCGGCGTAATTCAGCACATGCACGCCTGCCGCAGCCAAGCGTGGCAGCAGCTCGTCCAGCAGATGCTCGCGCTTTTGGAAGAGCATGGGCAGCACGCGCTCTCGGATGGCGGCGAGCTGCTCTTGCGGCGTCAATCCGTCGGGCGAAATTTCGTAGACGCCGTGTGACACTTGATCTTGCAAGCCTGAGACGCGCACCATGAAAAATTCGTCTAGGTTATTGCTGAAGATCGCCAGGAAGCGAATGCGCTCGAGCAGCGGCAGCTCAGGATTGAAGGCTTCTTGCAAACAACGGCGATTGAATTCTAGCCAGCTCAGCTCGCGGTTGATGTAGAGCGACGGATCGGGCAGATCAGGAATCGGCAAAGGCGCAGGGAACATCTTTTAGCAATTTTCCTCGTAATGGCGTAATTTTCAGCGCATGAGTATACCGCGTTCGCCGCCTGTAAGCTGCTCAAGCGCTCGCAAGCGACGGACGGATCGCCGTAGCTACGCTCTCGCCGCTCTCTGCCGCCAGATGCACTCTGCCGCCGATCAAATAATCGCCTGTGAACCACAAGCCGCGCAAGACGCCGTTCAGTTGGCTCGGATCGGCTAGGGTATTCGGCTGCGAGTAGCGCCAACGCTGAATGTCTGCCCAATCGAAGTCGGTCAGGCGCTCGCCCAATAGTCTAGAGACATGCGCCGCTACCTCGTTCACAACTGCCTCGTTATCTGCTTCCCACTGCTCTAGACTGTACGTCTCGCCCATTTGCGCCACCAGAACCGATTGTCCGCGCTGCGCATGACCGAGCTTGTTATGTTCATAGGCGAGCCATGCGAGCGGATCGCGCTTATCGCTATTGACCAGCGCGTAGAAAGGACGCGGCGCGACGTCGCGCTCATAGCCAAGCGCGATCGAGAGACAGCGGCGATAGCTGGCAGCCTGCAGCGCTGTCTGCAGCGCGATCTGCTCAGCCTGCGGCAAGTCGCTATCGGCGAGCAGCTCAGCGGCTTGTCCGCTTGGAATGGCGATCAGCACTTGCTCATACTCGCCAAGCGGATTATTCTCAGCATCGTACAATGCAAAACGTCCATCGGCGAGCAGGCGCAACTTGCCGACTCGTGTGCGCAAGCGCACTTCGAAGCGTCCTGCATCTGCCAACAACTTGCCCAAAGTCGAAACGCCATGCCGATACGACCACTTCGGCGCTGCATTCTGCTCAGGATCGCCTTCGCGGATGACATGATTGGCGTCAAACGTCCAGACAGGACGCGCAATGTCCGAGAGATCAGCCGCGCTGAGTTCTTCCAACATCAAGCGGCGCAGCGTTTCGTTCTCAGTCTTCAGATATTGCGCGCCATGATCCACGTAAATGCGTCCGCTCGGACGCTCATACCAACGCGTGGCAGCGCGTCCGCCAAAACCACGGCTTTTCTCGAAGACGACGACCGCATCGCCGAGACGATAGGCTGCTGTCAAGCCGGCAATGCCTGCGCCAATCACGGCAATCGCCATAAGATCGTACACTTTCTCTCAGGAATCTATTGTACACTGAATTTTAACGACGCGCCGACTATCAGCCAAACCTTAACTGAGGCAGGTATTGTATGTCCGATCTGAAATGTCCAAATTGCCAGACGCCGTATCGTTCAGGCGAGATGGTCTGCCAGAAGTGCGGCACTGTTTTGTTCGATCCGCGCACAAGCACTGTGCATATTCGCGTCAATCCTGAGCTGACTCGCTTGCGTCGGCGATCTGGCGAGACGCACGAACTGCTGACGCTGAGCGAAAGAACGCTGCAAATCCAGATTCGTGGGCTGAGCGAGAGCATCATCTTCGAAGAAGGCACATCGGTTGTGCTGGGACGCATTGACCTGAGCACGCCTGACATGGCGCGCTTCGACCTGACGCGCTTCGGCGGACACGAGCGCGGCGTCTCGCGCGCATTGCGTGATCGCTTACCGCAATGCGCAGTTCTTCGTCACTGATCTCAACAGCGCCAATGGCACCTTCGTCAATCGCAAGCGCCTGCAGCCGAACGAAGCCTGCTTGCTGAACGACGGCGACGAGCTGACGCTGGGCAGTCTCACGATGACCGTCCGCTTCAACGTCAGCCAAAGCGCGACATGATGCGATTTTCCCAATGCCCGTCGAGCGCTAGTGCCGCCAAATCGCCAGCACTGCCTCTGAGACGCCATACGGCGAGAGATTGGTGGTATCTATCTGATGTGGCGCAGCGCGATAGGCTTCGGCGCGCGCCGCCAACAAGTTTCGAATGTGCTGAACGAGGTCGCCATCGGGCGGATTTGCTAACAGCGGACGATCTGTCTTGCCTGCTAGACGATGCGCCAGCTGCTCAGCCGATAAATTCAGGCAGATCAGGCAGCCAGCGCGCTTGAGCAGCTCGCGATTGGTCGCGTCCAGCACCATGCCGCCGCCTGTAGCGATCACGTAGCCGCGCCAACTCGTCGCGATCTCGCTGCACAGCTCGCGCTCCATCTGGCGGAATGCCGACTCGCCGTCTTCGGCAAAAATGGCGCTGACGCGCTTGCCGCAACGCGCCTCGATGATCTGATCCGTATCGGCGAATGCCCAGCCCAAGCGCATCGCCACCAACTTCCCGACCGTCGTCTTGCCCGTTCCCATGAAGCCACACAAGATGATATTCCGAGCTTTAGCCATACGCGCCTTCATCCGTTATGATAACCTGAGAGAATTGTAATCGAACTCATCCATCGCATGGAGTCCCGTCATGTCCGAAGGTCTAGACCTGGCTGCCGCGCTGCGCCTTGCCGAGACTGCCGCTCGGCGCGCCGCTGAGCTGCTGCTCACCTACTTTCGCAGTCCGAAGCTCAAAGCGCAGCGCAAAGGCGTCACCGATCTGGTCACTGAGGCAGATCGGCGCTCAGAAGCGCTCATCGCAGAGCTGTTGCTCGGCGCGCATCCTGACCACGCGCTGATCGGCGAGGAGAGCGGCAAACACGGCGACGGCGCAGCCGCCTATTGCTGGCACGTCGATCCGCTGGACGGCACGACCAACTTCGCGCATAGCATCCCTTTTTTCGCGATCAGCATTGCGCTGAGCGACGCTGAGAACGTGCCGCTGCTCGGCGTAGTCTACGATCCGATCCACGACGAGTGCTTCAAGGCGCTGCGCGGCGCAGGCGCTTGGCTAGGGCGCAAGAAGCTGCACGTCAGCAAGACTCGCAACTTGGCGCACGCGCTGTTAGCCTCAGGCTTTCCGCACGATAAATACACTAATCCTGATAACAACACAGAGGAATGGTCGTGTTTTGTGTCGCGTACGCAGTCGGTGCGGCGGCTCGGCTCGGCAGCGCTGGAGCTGTGCTATGTGGCGGCGGGTCGCTTGGACGGCTATTGGGAAGCGCGCATGAACACTTGGGATATCTTGGCAGGGCTGCTGATGGTGGAAGAGAGCGGCGGCGCGCTGAGCGATTATCGCGGCAGGCGCGAAGGCGTCTACAACGGCGCGCAAGTGGTCGCCAGCAACGGACGCATTCATGAACAGATGTTGGAAGTGCTGATCTTGGGCAACGCGGCGCCGCGTCCGCGCTTTTAGCTGCCGTCGCCGAGCAGGCGATGAATTTTCAGCGCGAGATGGACTGCCAAGCGCACATCGGTCTGGCTCAGATCGAGCTGTAAGATATCTTGAATGCGATTCATGCGGTAGAAGAGCGTATTGCGATGCACGCTGAGCTTCTCGGCAGTCTGTGTGGCGTTGCCGTGCGATTCGAGGAAGACTTCCAGCGTTTGCAGCAGATCGGCGCGTTGACGCTCATCGTGGTTGAGCAGGTTGCCGATCATCCTGTCGCGCAGCGCGAGCAGGTCGTTGCGCAGGTCAGGACGCGCGAGGAGCGTGTAAATGCCGAGATCGGCGGCGTACAGCGGCTGCTCGGCGCGCAAGCGCTGCGCGATGCTCGCCGCGTGCGCCGCATCGCGATAGCTGACGACCCAATCGGCAAGCCGCTCTACCACGCTGCCAATGCCGATGGCGAGCCGTGCATATCTGTATTCACGCGCTGCCGCTTCGATCACCGCCTCAGCAAAAGCGCGCGCGTGCGCCACTAGGTTGTGCGGATCGGCTGTGAAGAACAGACGCACTTTTTCCTCGCGTACATAGACCAGCGCTTGCGCCGCGCGCTCTTGCAGCACAGTGTTGACCAGAGTTTCCAAGCGGCGGATGGA